>JANPIT010000001.1:0-15921 GCA_031425115.1 Opitutaceae bacterium
GGTCGTAGACGTCTTCTCCCTGCTTTGGCTCCATGAGGTAGGCCATCAGCCAACCCACCTCTTTCGGGGTAAAAAATTCCCCAGCGCTCTGCCCCGCGCCCTCGGCGAATTTGCGGATGAGGTATTCGTAGCTGCGACCGATGATGTCGGGCTCGACGTCGCGCAGGCCGAGGCGCTTGGCGCTGATGGCCTCGATGAGGGCGGAGAGGCGGTCGTCGTCGAGGTCGCGCGAGCCGTGGGTGGTGGCGTTGAAATCGACGCGATCGAGGATGCCCTTGAGCAGCGGGTTGGCGTCGGCGATGGCACGGAGATGCGTGGTGAGTTTCTCGCCGATCTTTTCCGAGATCGTGCGGATGACGGACCACACGGGATCGGCGGGCGACTTCGGCTCCAGCGGCAGATAGAAGCGGACGAGTTTCTTGTCGTGTCGCACGAGCTTGAAAGCCTTGGCGCGACCGCCGACTTCCTCGGCGATGCGGTTCAACTCGTCGTCGAAGACATCGCAGAGGCGCTTCGAGAAGATGAGCGGGAGGATGTAGTCCTTGTATTTGCCGGCGTCCTTGGCGCCGCGGATGGAGCACGCGGCGTCCCAGATCCAATTTTCGAGCGACTTGTCGGGAGCGGTGGCCATGGGCGGTCGCCACAAGATGGCGGCGCGCGAAGCCTGCCAATGCGAATCCGTGCCCGTCGCGGCTCGCCCTATTTCCGTCGTGTGGCGTGCGGGTCGCGCCGGTTCAGTTCGCGGACTTGATGGTGCCCTTGGGGGTTTTCGCGGACGGAAGATTGGCGGACGCCGGTGGCGTCCATGCCGCGGGCTTCACATTTTCCGCTGCCACGGCGAGCGGCACGGGATCGTCAAAATGTTTCCGCTCCACGGCGAGGGCGGAGGTCATGGCGACGACGCGCGCTGCGTGCTCTGGCCGCTCGGCCAGGTTGTTTCGTTCGAGGGGATCGTCTCGCAGGTCGAAGAGCTGCGTGCGGTCAACCTGGGGATAACGAATGAGTTTCCAGCGTTCGTCGCGGAGGGCGCGCTGGACGTCGCGATAGGCGAAGAGCAATGACCGCCGCGCGGGAACTCCGGGAGTGCGCAAGCTGGGTGTCAGGTCGACACCTTCGCTGCCGGTGGGCGCGGCGATGCCGCACAGCGCACCGAGGGTCGGCATGACGTCGAAGAGGTAGCACATGGCGTCGGTCTGTTTATTCGCAGGGATGCCGGGACCTCCGATGATCAGGGGAACGCGCATGGAGTGCTCGTAGAGATTTTGTTTTCCGATGAGGCCGTGGCTGCCGCGGGCGACGCCTGAGTCGGCGGAGAAAACCACGATCGTGTTCTTCGCGTGCGGAGAGGCATCGAGAGCGTCCATCACGCGTCCGATGAGCATGTCGAGATAGGAGATGTAGCGGTAATATTCCCCGAGCATCGCGCGCACCTCCTCCGGCGGGCGCGGCCACGGGAGAAGTTGCTCATCGCGGATGGTCATCTCGCCGTTATTCCATGGATGCTGTGGCAGAAAGTTTTTCGGGAGCGGCGGGAGGTTCTTGCCGGCGTAGTTATTTGGGAAATCCGCCGGCACGATGTGGGGATCGTGCGGGCCGTCGAATGCGATGTAGCAGAGAAACGGCTGCGCGTGTTTTTCGCGGAGAAACGCGATCGCTTCGTCGGCGAAGGCAGCGCACGCGTGTTTTTCGCTGAGGTGGGGTTCGCTGACCTTGCCGTTTTCCAGGTGCGAGAGCTTTGCCTTGAGCGGATCGGTCATGCCGCCGACGAACACCGAGCGCGCGCGTTGGAAGCTCCGCGGAAGCGAGGCGGGCGTGTTGTGCCACTTGCCGCTGAGGAACGTGGTGTAGCCCTCGCGACCGAAAGCGGCGGGCCACGTCTCGTCGCGCATGAGTTTCTCGTCGATGCGAAACAGCGACTGCCCCGAGAGCAGCATCGCGCGGGAGGGCACGCAGGTGGCGCCGTTCATCCCGCCCATCATGTAGGATCGGCGAAACGAGACGCCGCGTTTCACGAGTCGGTCGAGATTGGGCGTGCGGATGTGCGAATTTCCCAGGGCGGAGATCGTGTCGGCCTGTTGGTCGTCGCAAAAGAAGAAGAGGACGTTGGGGCGCGCGGGCGTCGCCGCCCGGAGCGCGGTGGCGGACGTGATGAGGAGCAGCGCGGCGAGAAGGGGAGGTCGGAGTAACATGTCAGTTGGCGGATTTCTTTTTCTTACCGACGGGCTCGGCGACGGCGCCCGCATCGAAATATTTTTTCACGATCCACTCCGGTTGCCACTGGTCGGTGTTCCGAGCCTGGCCGGTGAGAGTGATCTTGGGCGGCGGCTGGCTCGTGCGGTTGACGACCAGCGTGTCGCCGACTCGTGCCTGCCACGCCTGCATGGCCGTGAACAACCGCTCGATGTGCGCGGCGTGCGCGGGGTTGTCGTAGACACTCTTGGTTTCATGCGGATCGGCCTGCAGGTCGAAGAGCTGGCTGTAGCCGAGCTTCGGGTAGCAAATCAACTTCCAGCGCTCGTCGCGCACGGCGCGCTGCACTTGGATGTAGGGCAGGAAAAGCGTTTCGCGCAGGCGCGACTTGGTGCCCTCCCAGAGGGGGCGCACGCTCTCGCCGAACACGCCAGCGGGGGCTTTGACGCCGGTCAGCTCGCAAAGGGTGGGAAAGATATCGAAGAGATAGGTGAAGGCCTCGGTGGACTTGCCCTGCGGGATGCCCGGCCCGCCGATGATGAGGGGTGTGCGCATCGAGTGTTCGAATACGCTCTGTTTACCGAGCAGGCCGTGGCTGCCGAGCGCGAGGCCGTTGTCGGCGGCGTAGACGATGATCGTGTTTTCGCCGAAGCCGCGGCGGCGCAACGTGGCGAGAATGCGGCCGATATTCGCGTCGAGGTGTTCGACCATGGCGTAGTATTCTGCGAGCTGGTCGCGGATCATCGCCTCGGTGCGCGGCCAGGCGCCGAGGTTTTCGTCGCGGCCGCCGTTCATTGCGCCGTTGTCGAAGGGCAGCTGCGGGAGGAAGTTCGGCGGCAGCGGAGGGCGCGACGCGTAGTTGGCCGGAAAGCCCGGCGGGGGCTGGCGCGGGTCATGCGGCGCGGTGAATGCAGCGTAGAGAAAAAATGGCTTCGCGCCGGCTTGCGCGTCGTGCTGCTCGAGGAACTTCACCGCGGCGTCGGCAAACAGCTCGGTGGAGAATTTTTCGCCCGTGCGCGGTCCGACCATCGTGCCATCCGGGCCGCGGTCGTGGACCGGCACTTTCTCGTGGTTCGACATGCCGCCGAACATCACGCTCTCGCCGTGCTGGAACGCACGCAGCCAGGAGGGCTGGCCGTTGTGCCATTTGCCGGTGCCGAACGTCGTGTATCCGTTTTCCCCGAACAACTCGGGCATGAGTTTTTCCCCCGCGAGGGTTTGCGTGTTGATGGCGAACCACGTCTTGCCCGTGTGCAGCATCGCGCGGCTGGGAACGCACACGGCGCCGCTGTTGCCCCCGAAGACGTAGTTGCGGCGAAAGCTGACGCCCGCGCGCACGAGCCCGTCGAGGTGCGGCGTTTTGAGATGCGGGTTGCCGTGCGCCGCAATCGTGTCGGCGCGCTGGTCGTCGGCGAAGAGGAAGAGGATATTGGGCTTGGACGAGGCCGCCGCGGGAGCGGAGAGCGCAAACGCGCACAAGCCGGCGAGCAGCACGGCGAGACGGAAGGGGTGGGGGTTCACGCCGATGAAACTGCACCCGGCTCCACCCTGGGCACAATTCGGATTATTGGGGAATCACGCGCGCTACCGCCCGGCGTGTCGCTGCACGAATGCGACGAGCTCGGCGCTTTCGAAGAAGCCGCGCCACAGGCTATGACCCTGGCCGGCGGGGACGATCAATTCCATCGTGCCGCCGAGGGCGGTGTAGCGCTCCTTCAACAAACCGGAGTTGGCTTCGAGCGGGACGACCTGGTCGACGTCGCCGTGGATCGCGAAGAACGGCACGCGGGCGGCGGCGAGCGGGGCGAGGCGGTCGATCGGGTTGTGCTCCGAGAGGCGCGCTTGAAGCTGCTCGACCGTCAGCTCGTAGGCGCTCGCGGCTTTTGCCACGCCGGGATAGCTCGCGAGATTGCACACCGGGTAAATGCCGACGAAGGCGGCGACCTTGTCGGCATTTTCCGCGGCCCACGCGAGCGTCATGAGTCCGCCGCGGCTGCGGCCGAGCAGCACGGGCCGCGACGAGTATCCGCGTATCCTGGACATCTCGGTGTGAAGCGCCGTGAAGAGTTTCCGCCCGGCGGGACTGCCGTAGGATTCGCCCACATCGATGCCGGCGATCGCGATCCCGGCCGCGAGAAACTGCTCGAACATCCACCGCTCTTCCTTGCCCGGATACGGCGGCAGGGTGGGCGCATACCAGACCCACGGTTTCCCGGACTCGGGCGAGACCACGCTCGCGCCCGCCGGAATGAGAAACGCCGGGCGTCCGGCCACGAGCATGATTTCGCCGGGGAGCGGGAGAATTTTTGTCGATGCGGCCATGCTGTTGCTGGCCGAAAGCGCCGCCGCGACGAACGCGGACAGCACCCGAACAAGACCCCGGCTCATGGCTGGGCGACGAATCAGTTGGCTTTCCGTTTCTTTTTGGCGGCGTCGGTAGCGGCCGGGGCCGTGGGCTTGGCGAGCGTAGGCTCGCCTTGCAGCCAGCCGAGGGACGCGAGGAAACGGTCGGTGGCGATGACCGTCGCGTGATAGTTGCTGTTGTCGCCGCGGCCAAAGTTGAAGAAGCCGTGCGGCTCGCCTTCGAAGCCGACGAGCTCGCAGCGATTGCCCGCGGCTTTCATCACGCGGGCGAAGGCCTCGGCGGTCGCGTAGGGCACGGTCGTGTCGGCTTTGCCGTGAAAGATAATCGCCGGCGGCGTCCCTTTCTTCACGTGATGCGCGGGCGAGATGTTTTTTGGCGCGGTGCCCATGCGTTCTTCCGGCACCCGGGTGCCGAAACCATCGAGCGAGAGTCCGTCCATCTCGGCGAGCACGAGGGCGGGATTGAAAAGGACAAGGGCGTCGGGCACGGAGCTGATTTTCGCGTCTTCGCCGGGCGCGTCGAACATGGGCAACGTGCCGGTGGCCGCGGCCAGATGTCCGCCGGCGGAGCCGCCACCCGCGGCGATACGGCGCGGATCGATGCCGAGGCGCGCGGCATGGGTGCGCACCCAGCGAATCGCGGACTTGGCGTCGGCCACGCAGTCGATCGGCTTTGCCTGTTGCCGCGAAGCGACGCGATAGTCGGCCGTGATCGCGACCATGCCGCGGGAGGCGAGGTAGCGGCAGTGTTGCTCAAACTGGGTGGGCGAGCCGCTGCTCCACCCGCCGCCGAAGAAGAAGACGATCGCGGGCCGGTTGGTTTTCGCGCCAGTGCCGGCCGGCGGTTCGAAGATGTGCAGTGACAGCTTGGTTTCGCCGATCGTCTTGTAGATTTCAGCGCGCGCGCCCTCGAAGACGGGAGGGTAAGGTTGGGCGGCAGAGGCGGCGGACGCCGCGAAAAGCAACAGGACGGAGGCGAGGCGGACAGCGGGGCTCATGCGAGCCACTGCAAGGATTGCGAGCCCGGGGTGCAAACTGGATTCTTCCGCGCGGGCGGGCGGAGAGTGAACCCCCTTTCAGAGCGGATGGGAACACCGCGGCGCGAGCATCAGGGCAACTCGTAGACTTCCACGAGGGCCTCGCCTGTAGTGGTGCCGGGGCCGGAGACTTGCACGGTATAGGCCTGGCCGGCCTCGAGGGTGGCGACCAGTGCGGCGTCGCGGCTGCTGTTCGGCAGGGCGAAGGCACCGACGCGCGCAAACTCCGGTGCGAGCCCGGCGGGCCAGTTGTCGTTTTCCGCCACGCGGGCGCCGGCGGCGTTGAAGATCTCGACTTTCGGATCGGCGAGCGGGTCGGAGACGCCGAAACCGGCGAGCGCAGGACCGACGCCGCGGATGAGCAGGCGCTGCGGTCCGCTGCCGGCCAGGTAGAAGCCCGCGATGAGCACGTCGGCGCCGGGACCGACGCGGTTGCGGGCAGAGAGATTGATCAGTCGCTCGGGTCGCCCGCTGGCGAGCTCGGTGTCGTAGCATTCCACCAGGATGGCGCCGGGCCCGGTGCCGGTGGCGATCACGGTGGTGCCATCGACCAGGGGACCGAGCACGGCAGCGTCGCGGCTGCCGGTAGGGAAGGGGAACGCGCCGACGCGGGCGAAGTCGCCGGCGAGGCCGCTCCAAGAGTCGTTTTCGGAGATTTTCTGCGTGCGTCGATAGAGTTCGATTTTCGGATCGCTCATCGCGCCGGGAACGCCGAGGGCCGTAAGCGCGGGGCCGGCGGCGCGCACGAGGATCTGTTTGGAGGAGCCATTGCCGCCGATGGTGAAGCCGACGGTGAGGGATTGCGCGGCGGCGAGCGTGGTGCGGACGGAAAGATTGGAGAGCTGCGCGCCGGGAGACTCTCCGTTGACGGCGCTCGCCGTGGTGGCGGGGCCGGCGGCGTTGGTCACGACCACGGCGTAGGTGCCGGCGTCGGCGAACTGCACGGGTGAAAGGGTGAGCGTGGCGTTGGTGGCGCCCGGAAGGACTGCGCCGTCCTTGATCCATTGATACGCGGGCGCCGGCGTGCCGGTGGTGGCAGCCGTGAGGGTCAGCGACTGGCCGGAGCGGGCGGATTGCGCGGTGGGTTGCGAGGTGACGACCGGTCTCGTAGCGCCGGCCGGCGCTGGGAGCGGCTGGGTCAGCACGGAGCCGAAGGGGCCGACGGCGACGAGGCGTTGCTTGAACTCGATCGCGTCGAGAAAGGACTGCGCGCCCCCGTGCTGCGCGGGCGTCCAGGTTTCGCCGTCGACGGAAACGTAGTAGCCGTTGCTGAAACCGAGGGCGAGGAAGCGGCCGCCGGCGAACACGACATTGAGCAGTGCGGTGGCGAGGCTCGGGCGGGACGTCCAGGTGAGGCCGTCGGGCGAGGTCACGATCTCGCCGGTGGAGCTGACGGCGACGAATTTTCCGGCGGCGAAGGTGACGTCCAGTAGCGTGCCCGTGGCGCCGCTTGTGCGGGCGGTCCAGGTGACGGCGTCGGTCGAGCGCAGGATCGTGCCGGTGCCGCCCACCGCGATGTAGGCGCCCGCGCCATAAGCCGTTTGGTAAAGCGAGGACGCGGGCGGCAACGGCACGGCCGACCAAGTCGCACCGTTGATGGAGGTGAACATGACGTTATCGCCGACGGCGAGGAAGCGGCCGTTGACGTGCTTCACGCCGCGCAGGGGCTGGCCGGTGAAGACTCCGCGCACGTTCCAGTTTGCGCCGTCGGGCGAGGTGAGGAGTAGGTTGTTGCTGCCGACCGCGACGAAGAGGTTGGCCGGGGCGCCGCCGTAGGCGATGTCGTTGAGGATGCTGCCGGTGCCGGAGAGGCGATCGAGCCACGTCGTGCCGTCGTAGGAGATGCTCAGCAGTGCACTGCTCGCCGGCCCGATGGGGAGTTGGTTGGAGCCGACGGCGACGGCCACGGTGCCGTTGGTGGCGATCGCGCGGAACGAACGGCCCTCGATGCGGCCGACGGGCGTCCAGTTGAGGCCGTCCTGCGACCAGCGCAGAAAGTCGGGCCCCGCGGCGGCCATGACGTAGAGGCCGTTGCGACGGGTGATCGTGAAGGTGCCGGTGTTGAGGGTAGTCGTCGAAGCGACTTCGCGCCACGCGAGGCCGTCCGTGGAAACGAGATAACGACCGGTCGACGAACCGACCGAGGCGATGAACCCGCCGTCCGCGTAGTGGAGATCGAGGATGGCGGCGGCTTGCGAGACGTTGGACGCGCGGCGCGCCCAGGCGACGCCATCCGCCGAGGTGTAGATCGCAGAGGCGTTGAGGCCGATGGCGACAAAAATGCCGGCGCCGTAGGCGAGGTGCATGGAGGCCTCGGGGAGATCGGCATGGGGCGCCCAGGTGGTGCCGTCCGCCGAGGAGAACACGCGGCCGCGCGAGGTGACCACGAGCCAGCGGTTGTTGCCGAAGGCGACGGACGCGGACGGATCGGTGACGGGAAGATCGGCGATCGTCCAGGCGAGGCCGTCGGTGGAGGTGGCGACCGCGCCTTGCGAGCCGGCGGCGACGAAGCGGCCGCCGCCAAACGCGATGCGCGAAAGCGTGCGGCCATCGGTGAGCCCGGTCTCGCGCGCGGTCCAGGTGATGCCATCGGGGGAAGTCAGCACGCCGCCAAACTGCGTGAGCGCGAGGTAGAGACCCTGGCCGAATACCACCGGCCCGATCGCCGAGGAGCCGCCGACGCGCTGGACGGTCCACGCCATGCCGTTGGCGGAGCGGAGCAAGGTGCCGCGCGGGCCGGAGGCAAAGAACGTGCCGTTCGCGAACGACACGAGGGTGAGCGAATTTCCCTGCGGGGTCGGCGTGGTCCATTCCCAGTTCGGCGTATCGGCGACGGCCTGACGCAGCGGGTCACTGGTGACGGAGCCGAGGGAATTCGAGACCGTCACCCGATAGATGCCGCTGTCGGCGACCGTCCAGGCGGCGCGGAAGAGAGCCGTGCCGGTCTCGCCGGGGAGCGGCACGCCGTCCCTGGACCATTGATACGCGAGGGGCGCGCTGCCGGCGCGGACGACCGGGGCGGCGAGGGCATAGCGCGTGCCCGCCTGCAAGGCGGAGCCGAAGCCGAGCGGCGTCTGGTTGACGAGTGAGAATTCCGGCGCGCTTTCGTTCACCGTCACCGCCGCTGGATTCGAATCGAGCGTGCCCCGGGAATGGGTGATGCGGACGAAGTAGCTGCCGGTGGCGCTGGGCTGCGCGGCAGGCACGAGGTAGCTGGGGTTGATGGCGCCGGCAATGGGTGCGCCGTCTTTGAACCATTGATACGCGATGCCGGACACGCCGTTGACCGCGACCGACAGGTTCAGCGCGGCACCGGCGGCAATCGTGGTGGCGGTGGGTTGGGCGAGGATGAAGACGCCGGACAGCGCGCGCGTGCGGACGAGCCCCGTGCGGGTGACGGAGCCATCCGTGAAGCGGTCGCCGGCGAGCAGCAGGTTGCCGTCGTCGAGGAGCAGCACGGCGGGGAAAGCGGTGGAGGTGGCGGTGAACGCGATCGCAAAGCTGGCATCCTGCTCGAGCGCCGGCGTGAGCCGCGTCAGGGCGGTCGCCTGCGGAGCCTGCGAACCAAACGCGGCGCCGCCGCGAAACACATAGATCGCGCCGTCGCGCGCCGGCACGAGGCGCGTGACGGCGTTGGTCGAGGCGACGGTGGGCACGAAGGAAGGATCGATCGCACCATCGGGCAGCAATCGCGCGATCCGGTTGCGGGCGGAGTTGTTGAACGTGGTGAAGCTGCCGCCGATGAGCGCATTTCCATCGGGCAGCAGCGCCACGGTCCTGACGCCCGAGCCGAGGGCCGCAATAACGCCGGGGGTAAACGCCGGATCGGGCTGGCCATCCCGCGTCACGCGGCCGAGGACGGGCGGTTTGATGCCGTTGCTGCTGGTGGTGCCGTCGTTGCTGAACAGCACGCGCTCGTCGGGCAGGACAGCGAAGTCGCTGGCGTAGTAGGCGCTCCCCGCGAGGGTCGTGCCCGTGAACGGAGCGAAGCCCGCATCGAGCGAACCGTCCGCGTGGAGGCGCGCGAAGCTCCGCCGGTTGAAGATGAACGAGGACAAGCCGGGGTCGGCGATCAGCACGCGGCCCTCCGCCAACGCGACCGCCCGCAGCCCGCTGCCGCGGCCGCCAATCCCGACATCGCGGAAGTGGAACGAGCCGTCGAGGGATCCGTCCGCGTTGAGGCGGGCGATTCCGATTCGCGCCACGCCGCCGACCTCCGTGAAAGGCCCCGTGATGACGATGCGGCCATCTCCCTGCACGGCGATGCTGCCGATCCAGTCGTTCGGCGCGGCGGAAAACGTGGGATCGAGCGAGCCATCCGCGTTGAGGCGCGCGAGGGAGGAGCGCGCGACGCCGTTGACGCTGCTGAACATGCCGCCGACGAGGATCTTTCCGCCCGCGAGCGGCGCGAGGGCCGTGACGCTGCCCGTCACAAACGTGCCGCGCACCGCGGGATCGTATTTGCCGGTCGCCATCGAGAACGCGGCGACTCCACCCAGTGGTCGCGAGAAGGTGAATCGCCGCAGGTCGCCGCCGATGAGCACGCGATCGTCGTCGAGCGGCAGAACGCTGGCGACGCCTCCCGCGATGGGAAGGTCGGTGGAAAATGTGCTGTCGGGCGAACCGTCGGCCTTGAGTCGCGCAAAGCCGTAGGAGCCGGAGGCGTTGAAATTGCCGGTCATGAACTGAAACGAGCCGACGATGACAATCCGGCCATCGGCGAGCAGCGTGAGGTCGGTGATGCTGTTGTCGGCCGGGGTGACGCCGCTGCTCGAGAAAGAGCCGGTGGCGGTCGTCCCGACAAACGTCGAATCACGCGTGCCGTCGGGCTGCAGCCGGATCAGGCCGGGGGCGGCGGTGCCGTTGAACTGGCTGAACGCGCCGCTCACCAGCACGCGTCCGTCGGGCGCGAGCTTCACCACGGCCGTGGGCCCGCCGGGGCCCGTGCCGGGATTGAAGGCCGGGTCGTTCGTGCCGTCGGGATTGAGCCGCGTCAGGTAGCGCCGAGCGGTGCCGCCGATGTCGGTGAATTGCCCGGCCACGAGGAGCTTCCCGTCGGGTTGCAGCGCCAGCGAGCGCACGGCGGCATTGGGGTTGGGCGTGTAGGTGGCATCGAGCGAGCCGTCGGGCAGGAGGCGGATGAGATTGTTCCGCGTCGCGCCGCCGGCGCTCGCGGTGAAGTCACCGGCAAGAAGGATTTTCCCATCGGTCTGCAGGAGGACGAGGGACAACGCGCGGATGGTCAGCGAGGGAGCAAACGTGAAGCCGGCATCAGGCGTGCCGTCGGAGTTGAGCCGCGCCACGTTGGGACGGCGCAGATCGTCGATCTGCGTGAAGCTGCCAATGACGATCGACTTTCCATCGGGCTGCACGGCCACGTCGTTCACCGCGGCGTCGAAGGTCGCACCGACAAATGCGGGATCGGCCGAGCCATTGGCGTTGAGGCGCGCGAGATTGGGTTTGGTGGCGCCGCCGTAGCGGGGAAAATTGCCGGCAACGAGAACCTTTCCATCCGGACTGCGGCGCAGCCGGAAAACGATGCCGCCTTCGGTTTCGAGCGAAACGGAAAACCCGGGATCGAGGCCGACGCTCTCGGGCGTGGCGGCCGGTTGCACGTCGAGGCGCACGCGATTGGAATACGTCACCGAGAGGCCGTCGTTCACGCGCACGTCGTAGAGATCGGTGTCGCTCCGACTCACGCGCGGAAACGTCAGCGTGGCGGCGGTCGCACCGGGAAGGGGAAGGCCGTTGCGCCGCCATTGGTATTGGAGAGCGCCCGTGCCGTCTGCGGTGAGCGTCAGCGCGACGGCTTCACCGGCGGTCGCGAGGCGGTTGACGGGCTGCGCCGTGATCGAGGGAGGCGGATTGGCGCCGCGGAGAACGACGGTAGTGCTGTTCACGGCGCCGGCGGGATTGCTGACCGCGACGTGGTAGCTGCCGCCGTCGGAAATCTGGACATTGGCGAGCGAGAGCGTCGCGGTAATGGCGCCGGCGAGGGCCACCCCGTGGCGAAACCATTGGTAACCGATGCCCGGGCCGGTCCCGCCGACGGTGAACGAGACCGGGTCGCCGACGCTGGCCACGCGATCGGATGGCTGGCTCGTGATCGTGACTCCGGTGGAGAACACGAGGCGGAGATTGATGGGGCCGCGATCGTTCTGATCGAAGCGACAGCCGACGGCGATGAAGTAGGTGATGCCGGCGGTGACGGTGACGGGACGTTTTTCGAAGAGCGTGTTACTGCTGGCGGCGTCCTCGGCCACCTTGGTCAGGGTCGCGAGCGTGGTGCCGGTGTAGAGTGCGTGCGATGCGGTGGGGGTGGAGCCGATCGTGTCGATGACGACGGCACCGTTGCCCGGTGCCGTCCACCTGAACCAGATGGAGGACTGCGCAGCGAAAGCGACGCCGTGGCTGGTCTCACCGGGCTCGCCCGTGGCGGCGACAGTGGTGCCGGTGCCGGTGTAGATGTTGCCGTTCGCGGTGAGCGGCGCGGCGTTGGCGAAATTGTCGTTGGCGGGCTGCTGGGCGCGGACGAGACCGGCCGCGCAGAGCGTGGCGAAAAAGAGTGAACGAAGCATGGGGCAAGAACCGGAGGGGAGCGGAAAACCAAAGGGGACGCAGCGGGCGGACGCGAGGCGACCAATCCCGGACTATGGGCGAATCGTCACGCGGTGGATCACGGGCGGCTTCACGGGCTGGCTGATTTCGCCGGTGGGCGCGCGTTGCGTCGGGAGCTCCGCGAGGGCGTCCAGCACCTCGAGGCCCTTCGTCACGCGGCCGAAAATCGTGTAGGCCGGCTGCATCGGAAAATCCTGATGGATGATGAAAAACTGGCTCGTGTTGGTATTGGGGCCGCGGTTTGCCATCGCGACGACGCCGCGCTTGTAGCCGATGCCGCCCTGATAGAGCGGGCCGCGCGGCTGAATCTCGTCATCGAAGGTGCCGCCCCATGCGCTGACGCCGCCACGGCCATCGCCCTGAGGGCCGCCGGTCTGGATCATGAATTTTTTCACGATGCGGTGAAACGTGAGGCCGTTGTAGAAACCGCGTTCGGCAAGCAGGCGAAAATTCTCCACGGTCTTCGGTGCCTCCGCGGGCAGCAGTTCGATCTCGATCGTGCCCTTTTCGGTTTCCAGCACGGCGATGACCGGTTTCGCGGCGGCGGTCGCGGCAGCGGTGGACGAGGGCTCGGAGCGGCTGCAGCCCAGAGTGGCGAGGACCAAGAGAGTGGCGACGGTGCGGAGGAGCATGAGGGGAGCTGAGGGGGAACGGGGTTTTACGGGCGAGGGGGATCTTTCCGTAAAGAGGAAAGAATGAGGGCGGACGGTTCCGCCGCGTGGGAGCCTTCCTGGCCGGCGTTGCCAATGGGGAAATGGTCCAGCGCAGCGTTCATGATTTTTATTCCTTCATCGCGTTGACCACCGCCGATGAGAATGAGGCCAAGTTGGAAACTGCGTTTGGCGTCGTCTTTGACCGAGTAGCGCGACGGCGTCCCGCGCGTCGTGTGCTCCGGGCTAGCGCGACCGGTATTTGGCTCGGTCATCGGCGCGATGGACTTGAGAGCGAAGGCTTGGGCTTTCTGCAGGGAAGCGTTTAACTTTTCTTCGCGATAAGCCGGGTTGAGTTGTTGAAGGTCCATCAGCTCTTTCGTGGTGAGCATGAAGTAGCCGAGAATATCCTTATCCTTCGGATCATTCTCGTTGAGCCCGTAGTGCCAGAAACCATCGGCCTCCTGGGCGGGGATGATCTGACTGTAAATGCACTTGTCGGTTTTCTGCTTCAGACGCGCGGAAAGGGCAGGGTCGATCTCTTGCACATAGGCGCTGACAATCCCGGCCGCCTTGGCGATGGCGGCGGTTTTGTTGATGGGAGAGGGCTTGCTCAGCGGCTGTTTCGACTCGCCCGTCTTCACGTCGATCGTCGCCGCCCACCACCCGAGCTCGTTCCACGGGTAGTGGTCGAGAACGGTCGCGATGTAGCGGAGGTCCGCGCTGCGACCGCCCTCCCGGTGCAGAATGTAAGCGACACCGGAAGTATACGCGCCGAGGGCGGGGGGACCGCCGCCGGTGATCGTTTCTCCGCCGGGCTTCTCCTTTTCCTTGATCGGCAGCACGCCGAATTTCGTGGCCCGCATGTCCTTCAAGACTTGATCGGCGAGACTCAACGCGGCCTGGCGGAATTTCTGCTCCCCGGTGGCCTCAAACATGAGATAGAAGGCGAGCGCGCCGTTGCCCTCGGCCGTCTTGCCCTTGAGCGCAGCGATCGAACCATCATCGCGGAGCAACTGGTTCAAGTGCCGCTGCAGGGTCGTTTGTAACCTCGTCTTGAATACGGGTAACGCATTCGAGGCTGGCACGACATCGGCGGCGGGCAGGCTGGCCAAGGGCAGCAGGAGCAGCGCGCCGAGCGCGAGGCAGGTGCGGGTCATGATGGGTCGATTTCCATTTTCTCTGAGTGAATGCATGGCATGGGTTTCAATTTTAGAGTATCATGGGGCAGGCGCCGCGGGGTTGGGGACGGGGAGAAACTGCACGGCGTCGGCGATGACGTAGCCATCGGCCGTCCCGGCGTTGCTGATACGGACGAAACCGCTGCGGCCCGGAACGAAACGAAAGGTGCCGAGCGTGCGCCAGAGCCGGGCCTGCGGCGGTTCCTCGCGTTGGTTGATGCGCACGGTGGTCTCGCCGTCGGCGTGCTGAATGGTGATCGGTGCGGTGGTGGTGCGGCGGACATTGTAGCAGTGCGCGAGCCGCACTTCATACCACCCGGCGCGGGGAAGATTCGGGGTGAAGGTGGCGGACTTGGCGCCTTTGTCGGCGCGGAGGTCGTGGAGGTAACCGAGGCCGACGTAGGGCGGCGTGTGCGTGGAATATTGCCAGGTGCCGACGAGGGTCGCGTCGGTTTCATCGACGACGATTCCCGGTAACGTCGTGGGATCGGCGACGATGAAGGGCACGAGCTCAGGGCGGTCCACCACGCCGGGCGCATGGATGTTGGGTTGGGCGGCGGGATGCGGCACTCGTTTCGTTAGCGGAGCCGCGGTGACGGCGCACGCGAGGGCGCAGAGCAAAGCGAGGACGGGACGCGTGGGGTGGCGCGTGTGATGCATCGTCAGTCAACGAGTCAGAGCGGACGCACGGTGTCGATCCACACCATGCTTATCCGCCCGGGCGCGATCCGAGACGCTCGGAAGCATGGGATCAGAGCGTGACGAGCAGGACGGCGATCGTGGCGAAGCCGCCGCCGAGCGCGATCCAGCCCCAGCGGCGGGTGGCGGAAATTTTCCACCACAAGTAAAGTCCGGTGCCGATCCAGACCAGGGTGCCGATGCAGAAGACATCGACGATCAGTCCCCAGAGCTGGTTGAGCATACTGCCCTGGCCGTATCCGGTTCGTTCATGCAAGCGCATGAGCACCTCGAGGCCGGAGTTTTGCTTTTGCTCGGCACGCAGTTTTTTCGCGGCGATGTCATAGGTCAGCCGCGTGGGCTGCCGGAAATTTGGGACGTTGATAGTGAGCCGTTCACCCTGGCGCTGAACGCCGAACGCGCCGTGGAAGCCATGCTCGGTCAGCAGGCGTTGGACGGGCTCGCGCAGGCCGTCGGTGCCGGCGGGGATTTCGATGGCGTAATCTTTTTCCCAGACCGGGAGCCACGGCGTATGGCCGGCGCGGCGAATGCCAAACGCGGCGCTGTGGTTAAACACCACGGTAGACAACGCATACATCGCCATCCACGGCAGCAGCAGCAGCCCCAAATAGAGGTGGGTCCTGCGAAAGAGGAGATTCCAGTTTTTCATCGGGTGGTCTCCGTTAGATCGTCGCCACGAGCACGCCGAACAGCCCGAGGCCGAGGAGCGCGAACGCCGCGCCCGTGAGACGGGCTGGCTTGATTTCCCACCACATCCAGAGTCCGGACAGCACCCAGAACAGCATCCCGACCACCGCCAGATCAACCACCACCGCCCAGATTTTCGCCGACAGAAACGGTTGTTCGTAGCCGTGGCGAAAGTGTGCCCGGTTAACGAATACAGGCGCCGAATACGCCTGCTTTTCGATCAGCAGGCGATTCTCGGCGCGGAAATAAGTGACGCGGTGCGCGGCGAAGGCGCCGTTGCGCGTGATGACCAGCCGCGGCTGGTTCGGCTGGCCCTGGACGTTGAAGGTCCCGCTCAGCCCGAGGTGCTCGAGAATTTGCGCGCCGATCAGGCGGGCGTCGGCCTCCGCGGAAAACGTGGCCGTGTAGGGGCGTTCTTCGATTTTTTCGAATTGGCCGAATCGGGTGCCGTAGAAAGCGCGCACGGCCTGCCCGTGGTTCAGCACGAGTCCGCTC
>JANPIT010000002.1:0-7764 GCA_031425115.1 Opitutaceae bacterium
GGCCGCCCCGCGGGGGGGCCCCGCTGGTGCCGGGCCACTAAAACTGCCCGCCCCGGTCGCCCCCGACGCCACCCCGGAAAGAAACCGCCCGGAGGTCGCCGGGCTCGCTGCCGATTCCATTGAGCCTAAATTCGGCAGTTGAAACGCGAAGCGCGCGAAGGACGCGGAGCAGAACGAAAGAGAATCCAGTGGTCGGATTATTCACCTGCCGGGTGAAGGGCCTCGGCGCGAAAAACCCAGGTATTCTTCTCTGCGGTCTCCGCGTCCTCCGCGTTTCAAAGGCGTTTTCTAGGTTGAGTCTAACCTACCACAACTTCGCGGGCGCGCCGTTCGGCGGGGCGGGCCGCCGCGCGGGCGACGGGGAGAGCGCTTTTCCGGCCGACGCACTCGAGGTGACTGCCGCTCCAGAGCGGTGATTTGCAGATGTTCGAAGAGATGGCGAAATCGCGGAAGCCTGCGCCCTCGAGGCGCTCTTCGATTTGCGCCCGCGAGTGAAGATGCAACGGCATGGTATCGCGCGCCTTGATGCGCGCCTGCATCGCGGGGGAGAGTCGGGGAAGGATGGCTTTCTTGACTGCTTTTTTCATCCGATCAACCCGGCCCTTGAACAACTCTTCGATTGCGTCGAAATACAGCCGTCCCTCAGGCGCGAGCCAGGTGTGCAGTTTGGTGGCCAACTCCGGCGTCAGTTCCGCGCCGTAACCCAGCACCCCGAGCGAATAGATGAAATCGAATGACGCGGGTTCGAACTCGAGTTTGTAAAGGTCACCCTGCATCAGCCGAATCTCCTTCGCGGCGACTTCGGATTCGCAGATCGGGTGCTGCGCCCGTTTCAACATCTCCGTCGACAGATCGGTGCCCACGAGAAGGTCGACCTGACCCAGCCAATGAAAGTAACGCCCGGTGCCGCAACCGAGCTCGAGCACGCGCACGGGGCCGGAGAGAGATTGGCAGATCCGGCGTAAATTTCCGCCCAGCCGGTGGTGGTTTTCGCTCTTGGCCTCGATCTCATCATCCTTCCGATACTGCTCAGCGTTGCGGTTATAGGCATCGGCAAGGAAGGTCGCGGCGGGGGTCGAGTTCATCGAAACTGAACGATACCCGGTCCCCACCGTGTGTGCAGGTAGGCGATTACCCCAACCGCGCGCGGAATCAGCCTGCGCCGCCGCCACATCGAATCGCCCGCGGGGCCAGCCACCGTTGATACCCGTGGCTCATAAGTTTGGAGATTTCCCCGGGTAGCTTCGCGACCTCCGGGCGCGACAAGTGCAATGCACACTCGATGAGGCGCGCCCGGAGGTCGCTGCCCTACCTTCCTGGCGGTGAGGCGAAAAGCCGCTCGCGCTCCGCGGTTCCGCGCGCGAGAACAGCCTGGTTCCCGGGGCGTTCCCCCCGTCCTCACCCTCGATTGTCTCCCATGTCTGCTCCCCGCTTTTCCAGCTGCTGGGCCCGGCCCATCGTTTTCGCGTTACTCGCCGTGCTGATCGCTGCGAGTGCTCACGCTCAAACGATCGTCGCACGCACGCTCCGCAACACCGGCCCCAACAGCAATCGCGTGAACGTCGCCATTCTCGGCGACGGCTTTACCGAGGCTCAGCAGGAGCAATTTTTTGCCGCGGCGCAGGCCAAGCTCAACGTCCTCGTCAACAACGAGTCCTTCGCCGCCAGCAAAGACATTTTGAACGGCGTCGCGGTCTTTACCGCGAGCAACGAGTCCGGCACCGATATCGCGGCCGACGGCATCACCCGGGACACGTATTATGATACTGGATTCTCCGGCTCGGTGAACGCCCGCCTTCTGACCGTGGCGACTTCGGCCGGCCGCACCCGCGCCACTAATATCCTCCGCGAGCACGCGCCCGATTACGACATTTCGATCGTGCTCGTGAACACCACGATCTACGGCGGCGCCGGCGGCACGCTCGCGGTCGCCTCCCTGCATAATTCGTCCGACGAAGTTCTCCTGCACGAGATCGGGCACTCGTTCGCCAAACTCGCCGACGAATACGTCGACGCGATTTCCGCGCCGAATTATCCGCCGGCGGAGTCCGCCAACGCCACGCAGAAGACGGCGCGCGCCGAGTTGGCGTGGATCGATTTCCTCCTCGATAGCACGGCCGTGCCGACGCCGAATCCGAGCCCGACTACCAACACCGACGCCAACTTTGTCGGCCACTGGGAAGGGGCTCACTACCGCGCGACGGGTTTTTATCGACCGGTGTTCGATTCGAAGATGCGCACCCTCGGCCGGCCGTTTGGCCCCGTAAACCTCCGGGCCTATGCCAAGGCGCTGCACCGTCTCAATCTCAACAACGCCACGACCGTGCCGGGGAGTTTTGTGGTGACTGCCCCGACCGCACGCGCGTCGGCCGGCGGCGCGCTGGCCTTGGCGGTGACGACGGATGGCGTGGGACCTTTGACGTATCAGTGGATCCACAACGGCAAGTTTATCGCGGGCAAGACGGATGCGACGCTCAGCCTCACCAACATCTCCGCCGCGCAAGCCGGCACGTATGCCGTCGAGGTGACCAATGCCGTGGGCGAAGCGACGACCGCGGCGGCGGGAATTTTCGCCCGCGTTGTCGCGCAGGGCACCGGCGGCAGTGCGACCTACGAGGTGCAGATCGGCACGCAGTCCGTCGTGCGCTGGGTGAGCACGACGCGATTTGTTTCCGAGCAAAGCGGCTCGGTCGTCCTCACCTTGAGCCGGTCCGGCAGCGGGACTGGGGCGATGAACGTGACCTACGCGACCGCGTCCGGCACGGCCACCGCGCCGGGTGATTTCACGGCGCAATCCGGCACCGTCCGGTGGGCGGATGGCGATGTCGCCGACAAGACTGTGACCATCGCCGTGGCCAACGACGGCGTGACGGAAGGCCTCGAGAGTTTCACGGTCACCCTCGGCACGCCCACGGCCGGCATCCTCGTGGGCACCGCCGTAGCGACCGTGACGTTGGCCGATTCCGGCACGCGCGACCCGTCGTTCAACGCGAATTTCATCAACAACACCGTTAACCGCATCCTGCTGCTGCCTGATGGCTCGACGCTCATCGGGGGCGCATTCACCACCTTGCAGGACGCTTTCTTTCTCAGTTACCCGCTTAACCGCGTCGCGCGGCTCAAGTCGGATGGCCTGATCGATCCCAGCTTCAAGCCCGGCACCGGCGCGGATGGGACGATCCAGGCGCTCGCCCGCCAGGCCGACGGAAAGATTCTCATCGGCGGTGATTTTCAAAATTACGACGGCACGCCTCGGGCCCGCATCGCGCGGATCAATCCCAACGGCTCGCTTGATCCGTCGTTTGCGCCCGGCACCGGCGCCAACGGACTCGTCTACGATATCCTCGTGTTGCCCGATGGAAAACTTCTGGTGGCCGGCGCGTTCACGAATTTCAACGGCACTCCCCGCGAATATCTCGTGCGGCTTAATGCCGACGGCTCCGTCGACCCGTCGTTTTCGGGTCCCGATTTCGGCGGCACGGCGTCGTGGTGGACACGTTCACTCGCCCTGCTGCCGGATGGACGGGTCTTGGTCGCAGGCGTCTTCTTTTTCACCGGGACCAACGCGCGCGGGAGCATTTGCCGGATCAATGCGAACGGCAGCCTCGATCCGACCTTCGACGGGGTGGTGCAAGGCGCGAGCGCGGCATTCACCGGAAATTCGCTCGGCGAGCTGCGCAAGGTCGCTGTCCTGCCCGACGGAAAAATTCTGATCGCCGGCACCCTCATCACTTACAATCAAGCGTCTCGCCGCGGAATCGCGCGCCTCGCGGCGAATGGCGCGCTCGATGCCAGCTTCGATCCCGGCACGGGCGGGGACCAAGCCGTCGACACCTTCCTGGCGCAGAGCGATGGCAAGATCATGATCGGAGGCCGGTTTACCTCGTTCAACGGCACGCCGGTCAATCGTATCGCTCGGCTCAATACCGATGGCTCCATCGATGGCACGTTCACCCAGGGCGTCGGCTTCAGTAACTTCGTCAGCACGCTCGTGGAGCAGCCCGATGGCAACGTGCTCGCCGGCGGCGGCAACAGCACGTTTCAAGGCAGCTCGCTGACCCGTCCGGTCTGGCGCTTCCTCGCCGGCTCGGGCGCCCCGGTGTCGACGACGCCCACCCAGCCGCAGACGCCCGATACACCCGTCAGCGTGGACCCGGGCCGCCTCGTGAACCTCTCGGTGCGGACCGAACTCGCCTCCGCGAACGACAACTTCACGTTCGGCCTGGTGGTCGGCGGGGCCGGGACCGTGGGCACGAAAGCGCTCATGGTGCGCGCCGTGGGTCCGTCCCTATCGGCCTTCGGTCTAACCGGCGTGCTGGCCGATCCCAAATTGGATTTCTACACCGGCCCGGCCAAGGTCGGCGAGAACGACAACTGGGGCGGAGCCGCCACGGTGCGCACGGCGATGGCGCAGGTCGGTGCGTTTGCTTTCACCGCCGACAACTCGCGCGACGCCGCGCTGCTTTTGCCCACGCTGCCCACGGGCAACAACTCCGTGATCATCTCCGGCACGGGCTCAGGCACCGTGCTCGCCGAGCTTTACGACGCCACGCCGTCGGCGACGTTTTCCGCGACGACCCCGCGCCTCGTGAATGTTTCCGTGCTAAAGCATCTCGGCACGGGCGTGATCGCCGGCTTTGTCATCGGCGGATCGACGCCCCGCATGGTGTTGATCCGCGCCATCGGCCCCACGCTGGGCGCGGCGCCGTTCAACGTCGGTGGCGTCGTCGCCGACCCGCAAATGACGCTTTTCTCCGGCTCCTCCCAAATCGCCGCCAACGACAACTGGGGTGGAACGGCCGCGTTGACCGCTGCCTTCAGCGGCGTGGGGGCGTTCGCGCTGCCCGCCAATTCCCGCGATGCCGCGCTCGTCACCACGCTCCAACCCGGCGGCTACACCGTGCAGGTCTCGGGCGTGGCGAACACGACCGGCGTCGCTCTCGTGGAAGTTTACGAGGTGCCGTAGCCAGTGTTTGAATACCCCGGGGTGCCTTTGGGACAACCGGGAGTATCGCCTTCCTTGCTGTCACTCCGCGAGCAGCCCGCATCAATCACCCTTTCCGTGAAACCCTTTTTGCCACAGAGCACACAGAGCTCGGACACGGAGTGCACGGAGCCAAACACGCAGTATTGCTCTGTGTCCTCTGTGTCGGCGCTCCGTGTCCTCTGTGTCTCATGCCTTGATTTCTATCAGGGGTGATTTTTCCGCCAACATGCGTCACCTCGCCCTCTGTTTTGTCGCGCTCTTCGCCCTCGCCGTTCGGCTCGCCGCCGCCACGCCCGAAGCTCTGCTCGTTATTCTCGGCGACCAGCACTCGGCTTACGAACGCGCCGCGCAGCTGGTCGCGCGGATCGATCGCCTCAAAGTGGAAAACCCCGGCGTTCCGCTGGCGGTTTTGATCGACGGTGACTCACTCGAATACGGCAACGCCGTCGCGCGCCGCACCGCGGGCGCGATCGACTTCGCGATGTTCGCCGCGCTGGCGCAGCGCGCGCCCACGATCCTGAATCTCGGTAACCACGAGCCGGAATTCTACGACGTGCCCGAAACGATCGCACGCCTTCGCGCGGCGGGCCTGGTCGTGATCAGCGGAAACCTGCGCAATCGGGCGACGAACGAGCCCTTCGCGCCCGCGTCCACCGTGCTCAAACTCGGCCCGCACGAGGCGCACATCGTCGGGGTGACGACCGACCGGCTGGCCACCTACCGCCTCGCCATCCGCCCCCAGCTCGATCTCGCCGACCCGGTCGTGTGGGCGAAGGCGAATTTTCCCACTCTGCTCGCGGAGTCCGCGCTGCCCATCGTGCTAAGCCACGCGGGCCTCTGCGCAGATCGCGAGCTGTTGCCGCTCGTGCCCGACGGCACGCTGTTTGCCGGCGCGCATGATCACCTGCGCTTCGTGCATCGCGCGGGCCGAACCGTCTATTTCCACTCGGGCAGCTGGATGGAGTATGCGTCCGTCGCGCGCCTGCACCGCGACGCGCGCGGCGGGTTTCGGTGGGAGGTGGAGCAGGAAAAACTCGCCGCGGGCGACCCTGTGGATGCGCCACTCGCGGCGTTGATCCGCGCCACGCTCGCGAAACACCTGACCGCGGAGGAAACCGCGATCGTCGGCCGCGCGCCGCGTGAGCTCGGCCCCGCCGAAGCGGCGCAGGTGGCGGTTGAGGCCGCGCGGGTCGCCGCCGGCGCGGACGCTGCGATGATTGGAGCGACGACCTTTGGCGCCGGTTTGCCGGAGGGCCCCGTGACGCGATTCGCCTTCGATGCCTGTGTGCGCTTCGACGGCCCCTTGTTTGTCGCCGAAGTGGATGGCGCCTGGCTGCAACGATTGCTCGCCCGCGCCAATCAGGGTCCGGCCACGCCCTTTGCCGCGCGCGCAGGAGAAAATCTCATCGTGGCCGCCCCCACGCCGATCGTGCCCGGCCGGCGGTATCGATTCGTGACGTCGGACTGGGCGGCGAAGAACGCGAAGACATATTTCGGCGACGAAGCACCAACCCTCACCGAGTTACCGGGTCTGATGCTCAAAGCCGCGGTCCTCTCCGCGCTCCGCCCATGATCTCCTCCGCCACTCGTCTTCGTCTTTCAACCCCGCGCCACCGCGTATCCAAATTCTTAATAAGTGTAACGTATTCCGTCGCACTGGGCGTGGGGGTGCAGGCGGTGGGTGCGCCCGCCACGAAGACGCCCGCGCCGGCCGCGAGACCGGGTGCGATCACGACGGCATCGAAGGCGGAAGCGGATGAGCTGTTCCGGCTGGGTCGGGAGCTGTTCGATCGACTCCCGGCGCTGGTGCGGGTGCAGTTCGAGTTTCCCACTCGCGCCGAATGGGATGCGTCGTTGGCGCAATGGCAGCGCGCACTCGAAGGCGATTCGCTGGAGGATCTCGCGGCCGCCGCCGGCGATGCCCGCGCTGGACTTACGGCGCTCAAGCTCGTGCCCGGTTACGAGGATCTGGGTGACTGGCTCGAGCAACGGCTCGACGCGATCGAGGGCGCGCAACAAGTCCTGAAACAGCCGCTGGCACCCGCTCCCAAGACGCCTCCGCGTCCCGGCACTCCGCCCACGCTACCGTCGGCGCAGCCGATGCCGCATTATAGTGTATGGCTAGCGCGCGTGCGTGACCGGCCGATGCCCGCGCGGGCGGCTGAGCTGATGCCGAAGCTGCGGGCGGCGTTTGTCGCGGAAGGTGTGCCCGCCGAGCTGGCGTGGCTCGCGGAGGCCGAGAGCTCCTTTAATCCCAATGCGCGCAGTCCCGTGGGCGCGAAGGGACTTTTTCAATTCATGCCCGACACGGCCAAGTCGATGGGGCTCAGCACGGCGCTACCCGATGATCGCACCAATCCGGAAAAGTCAGCGCGGGCCGCGGCGCGTTACCTGCGCGCGCTGCACACGCGCTTCGGCAATTGGGCGCTGGCGCTCGCGGCGTATAACGCGGGCGAGGGGCGCGTGAGCCGCACGCTCGCCAAGCATGGCGCGAAATCGTTCACGGCGATCGCTGACGCGCTCCCCGCGGAGACGCGCATGTATGTGCCGAAAGTCTGCGCGCTGATCGAGACGCGTGCCGGCGTGGCCCCGCATGCAATCGGGCGGAAGTAATCAGTGATCAGTCGTCAGTAAACAGTCGCCGGCGGATCGACTGATTACTGATTACTCTCCGCTTACGGCGCTTCGACGTAGCCGTGCTTGATCGCGTAGTGCACGAGTTCAGCCGGTTCGTGGAGCCCGAGCTTGTCTTTCAATAGCGTGAGATGGTTCTGCAC
>JANPIT010000003.1:0-4533 GCA_031425115.1 Opitutaceae bacterium
GCCGGTTGCGAACCGTAATTGTAGTTTTAGGGGGTGGGGCGTGGCTGCCCCGCCGTGCCGTGGCGGCTCTCGGGTTGCACGGCTGGGCGCGGAGGCCACGCCCTACCTTATCGTCCAAAAGCAAAAGGCGATTGGTATCAGGCGGCGGCGAAAAGCGCCCGCTCACCGCTCCGCCAACAAAAAGCCCGACGAAATCGTCGGGCTTTTTGTTGGCGCGGAAGCGAAATCAGATTCGCGCGCTCAAACCTTCGGGCCTCCCTGCGCGATATTGCGCGCGCGGAGCCGCAGACCGTTCAGACGAATGAAGCCGGTCGCGTCGCTCTGGTTATACCAGCTCTTCACGCCCTCCATCGACGCGATGTTCATGTCGTAGAGCGAATACTTCGATTTGCGGCCGCAGGTGATGATATTGCCCTTGTAGAGCTTCAGCCGCACGGTGCCGGAGACGAATTTCTGGCTCTCGTCGACGAGCGCCTGCAGCGCCTCGCGCTCGGGGGCGAACCAGAAGCCGTAGTAAACCAGCTCGGCGTATTTCGGGATGAGCGAGTCGCGAAGATGCATGACCTCACGATCCATCGTGAGCGATTCCACCTGGCGATGACCCTGCATGAGGATCGTGCCACCGGGCGTTTCATAGACGCCGCGCGACTTCATGCCGACAAAACGATTCTCGACCAAGTCGACGCGGCCGATGCCGTGTTTGCCGCCGAGTTTGTTGAGCACCTTGAGCACGCCGCCGGGTGTGAGTTTCTTGCCGTTCACCGCGACGCAGTTGCCCTGCGCAAACTCGAGTTCGACGTATTCCGCCTTGTCGGGCGCGTCCTCGGGCGAGACGGAGAGTTTGAACATCCCCTTGTTTTCCTTGGTCGTCGGATCGAACCACGGATCCTCGAGAATCCCCGCTTCGTAGGAAATGTGCAGGAGATTCCGGTCCATCGAATACGGCTTCTTCAGCGAGGCCTCGACCGGGATTTTGTGCTCGGCGCAATACGCGATCATTTCGGCGCGGCCGGGGAAGAGCGCGCGGAACTCCTCCATTTTCCATGGCGCGAGGATCGTGAGCTTCGGATCGAGCGCCATGTAGGTGAGCTCGAAACGGCACTGATCGTTGCCTTTACCCGTGGCGCCGTGCGCGACCGTATCCCCTTTTTCCTTATGCGCGATGTCGACCTGCGCCTTGGCGATCAGGGGACGCGCGATGGACGTGCCGAGGTAATACTGGCCCTCGTAAATCGCGTTGGCGCGAATCATCGGGTAGATGAAGTCGCTCGCGAATTCCTCGACGAGATTGAGCGTGTAGTGCTTCGACGCTCCGGTCGCGCGCGCTTTCTGCGGCAGGCCTTTCAGCTCTTCCTCCTGACCGATGTCCGCGGCAAACGTGACGATCTCGGCGTCATAGGTTTCGCGGAGCCACTTGACGATGACGGACGTGTCGAGGCCGCCCGAGTAAGCGAGGACGATTTTCATGGATAAGGGTCCAGTGTGGGGACAGCGCGCGGCGCCGCGCAAAAGAAAAACGAGCTCTCGCGCTAGCGCGCAAAAACGCGCACGCCGTTCGTAGTCCTACGCAGGCGTAGCTTCACATCGCGTTTACTGTGGCGGAATTGTGCGAGACCGACCCGCGTTCCAGGATGGCGTGGTCAGCAAATATTATACATTCCATATCCGGCAGGTTCTCTGTTCCCATGAAATCAATCCGCTCCTGTGCGCCGCCCGGGCGCTCCGCCGGCTTCACGCTGGTGGAGATCATGATCGTCGTCGTCATCATCGGTCTACTCGCCGCAATGGCGATTCCCGCCTTCGCGCGCGTCCGGGAGAAATCCCACCGTGCGCGCTTCGTCTCCGACCTCCGCACCTTCGCCCAGGCGTTTGAAACCTATGCGACGCAGAACGGCGGCTGGCCGGCGAATGCCGGTTCGAGTGTCGTGCCCACGGGAATGAACGCCGCGGATTTCCAGGTCTCGTCGTGGACCGCGCCGCGAAATTCCGTCGGCGGCCGCTGGAATTGGGACCGCAATAACTTCGGCGTCGTCGCGGCCATCTCCACGACAAACGTCACCACCACGGATGCAGGCATGACGTTGATCGATGCCCAAATCGACGATGGCGATCTCACCACGGGACTATTCCAGAAAATCGGCACGCGCTTCGTCTACATTCTCGAGCCGTAGCTGAAGGGGCGCACCAAGTCGGCGCGCCTACAGCCGGTTCATCGGCGCGCGGCGGCCAGCGCGACGAGGATCGCCTTCTGCATGTGCAGGCGATTCTCGGCCTGATCGAACACGATCGAGCGGGGATGATCCAATACCTCCTGCATCACTTCCTCGCCGGCGTGCGCTGGCAGGCAATGCATGAATAGCGCGTCCCGTTTTGCCGCCGCGAAAAGTTTCCCCGAAACCGCATACGGCGACATCACGCGGATCCGCTCCTTCGTCTCCTCCTCCTTACCCATGCTCACCCACACGTCCGTGTATACAACGTCCGCCTCGCGCACGGCCTCGAAGGCGTCGGTCGTGAACTGATAACTTTTCTTCGGATCGTAGCCCTCCTGCTTGAGAAACGCGTCGAACTCCTTCGTCGGTGCAAATTGCTTCGGACCCGCCAGCGCGATCTTCATGCCAAAAAGATTCGCGCCGAGAATCCACGAGTAAGCCATGTTGCACGCGGTGTCGCCGAGGAAGGCGATCTTCCGACCGCGCAACGACTCGACGAGCTTTGCACCCGTCGTGCCCTGGGCCCAGCGCTCCATCATCGTAAACGCATCCGTGAAGATCTGACACGGGTGCAGAAAATCCGTGAGGGCGTTGATCACCGGCACGGTGCCCGCGGCGGCGAGCCGCTCCACCTCGCCGTGATCGAACGTGCGCACGATCAACCCATGCACGAAGCGCGACAGCACTCTCGCGGTATCCTCGACCGATTCACCGCGGCCGATCTGGATGTCGTTCTTGTTCAGAAAAAGTGGATTGCCGCCGAGCTCATGCACTCCGACCTCGAACGAGACGCGGGTGCGCGTGGACGACTTCGAGAAAATCAAAGCCCACGTTTGTCCCTTCAACGGCGTCGGCGCGCCCGGCTTCCCCCGCTTGCGCTTCAGCTCGCGCGCAAAGGCGAAGAGCTTCGGCAACTCAGCGCGCGTGAAGTCGGTCTCTTTGAGGAAGTGCTTCATGGGAAGCGGACGGGTCTAAGCGCGCCGCCAGGGCGGCACGAGTGAAAACTTGCAGTCCTCCCGCCCGTTACCGGCCTCCGCTCAACCCGCGGTGGGCGCCAATTCGAGTGCCGGGCACCGACTGAATCGGGCCGCCACCTTGACCGTGACCCATAAACCCATATTTACGGCCATATGAAGACAACCATCGAGTTGCCCGACCCGCTCTTCCGTCAAGCAAAGGTCCTGGCGGCGCGGCGCGGCACTACGCTGCGCGAACTCGTCGTCGAGGGTTTGCAGCATGTCACTTCGCGCGGCGCTCCCGCTCCCGGCTTTGCACTCCATCTCACCGCTGAAGAGACGGAAGTCGCCGCGATCGGCCCGCACGGCCTCCCCGTCCTAAAGCGGCCCATCACGGCAAAACGAAAGAAAATCACCCGCGCCTTGGTCGACCGCATTCGCGACGAGCTCTCGCTCTGAATCATGCATCTCCTGGATGTCAGTGTGCTCGTCGCCCTATGTGATTCCGCCCACGAGTTTCACGATGAGGCCAGCGCGTGGTTCCGGCAAATCCAGCCTGACGGCTGGGCGACCTGCCCGCTCACCGAAAACGGCCTCGTGCGTATCGTCGGACATGTTTCCTACCCCGGTGGGCCGGGGTCGCCCGCGAAGGCACGTCCCTTGCTTCAGGCGCTCGTGCGCACGCCGGGGCACTCTTTCTGGCCGGATGAGGTTTCGATTTGCGACGTCACGGTCTTCCCCTCGCTCGCGCGCGCGACCGCCGCCAACCTCACCGATCTCTACCTGCTGGCTCTGGCGCTGCAACACGGCGCCCGCTTTGCGACGTTTGACCGCCGGATAGATCCTGGCGTGCTCCCCGGCGGCGCCGCCGCACTCGTGCAAATCCCCATTCCATAGCGCGCCGGTTCGCGGACCTAGGTTACGACGCCTTCGCCGCCAGCACCTCGCGGAAAATCTCCACGGACTTCGCCAGCTCTTCCGGCGTCGCATTCAACGGCGGCAGGAAACGAATGACATTCCCACCTGCGCTCGGCGCGAGCAGGCCACGCTCCCGAAGGGCGGCGATGGTCGGCATCGGATCGCCCGTCATCTGCACGCCGACGAGATGACCGATGCCGCGCACGGCACTGACATGTTGGGGAAAATCCTTTGCCAGCGTTCGCAGTGCTTCGTGCCACGGCGCACTTTGCGTGCGGACTTTTTCCATTAGTTTGTCGCGCTCGATCACATCGAGCACGGCGAGCGCAGCGGCACACGCGAGCGGCGTGCCGCCGAAGGTCGTGCCGTGGTTGCCCGGATGAAACAGGTCCGCGAACCGCTCGCGCACCCACATCGCGCCGATCGGGAAGCCGCCGCCGAGGCCC
>JANPIT010000004.1:0-1721 GCA_031425115.1 Opitutaceae bacterium
GTGAAAGCCCATCGATGCTTTCTCATCCCGGAAGCCGTGGCCTTGCCGGCTTTCGTTGAGCGTTTCGTAGGTTTTGCCGTGCTTTTTCAACTGCGCTTCGAGTCGCGTCCAGTGGTCGAATTTCACCCGCGGATCTTTCTCCCCGTAGGCGTGGAGCATCGGGGCGCGGATGCGATCGACGAAGTTCACCGGCGACGTCGCGGCGCGATATTCCGGCGTCGGTCCGACCCACGACGTATGGTAACTGAAGTCATCGGCGAGTCGATAGGCGTCCTCTCCGCGCGCCTTGAAGGTGATTTCGAGATCGGAGGCGCCGACATAGTTGACGCCGCAGCGGTAGAGTTCGGGGGTCAGGGCGAGTCCCATCAGCGTCGCATAGCCGCCATAGCTGGCGCCGTAAATTGCCACACGCGCGGGATCCGCGATTCCCTGCGCGATCGCCCACTTCACGCCGTCCGTGAGGTCGTCCTGCATGGCGCGGCCCCACTGGTGGCGGCCTTTATCGATGAACGCGCGGCCGTAGCCGCCCGACCCGCGGAAGTTCGGCTGCAACACGGCGTAGCCGCGGCTGGCGAGAAATTGAGCATCTGGATCATAGCCCCACGAGTCGCGCACGCCGAACGGTCCGCCATGCGGATGGATGATTAATGGCACGCGCTTGCCCTCCATACCCTGCGGCACGGTGAGGTAGCCGTGAATTTCCAATCCGTCCCGGGCCTGGTAACGGATCGGTCGCCGCGGGCTCAACTTCGCCGGATCGATTTCGCGCGAGCGTTTGAACTGCACCAGCGAGCCCGCTTTTGAATCGAGCACGAAGTAGACGCCTGGTTCACGGTCGTGCGCCACGTGCACCAGCGCGACTTGTTCGTCGGCCGATGTGCTCGTGATTTGAACGTGCGTGCCGAGAAACGTGTTTTCCAGTTTCGCCTGCAGCGCGGCTCGGTCCGCATCGAACCAGTGATAGTTCGGACGATCGGATGCGTAGGCGACGCCGAGAAGTTTCGTGCGATCATGGGATACCACGAGGCTCGTGATCTCGCCTACCGGGGGCACGAACAACGCGGCGCCCCGCTCGCGCGTGCGGGTGTTGTAGGCGTAGAGCGCGCCGCGATCGTGCTCTTCGCGCGAGATGAGCCAGACCGTCGTGTTGTCGGCGGCAAACTGCTCGAACTCCCAGGTCTCGGCGTATCCATGGTTCGGATGCCGGGCGAGCTCGCGCCAGCTGGCGTTGTCGGTTTCGCGATGTTCCCACACGAGCTCGCGCCCGCGGTCGACCCGACCGCGCAGCCGGAGCACGCCAGCGTTGTCGACCAGCACGTGCTGGATGCGATCGGTCTCCTGGTAGGTGTAGAGCGGCGAGAGCGCGCGGTTGCGGACGTTGAGGCGCGCGATCACCCAGCCGGAGCTGGTCGATGAAACACCCGCGGCACCCTCGGGTGGTCGGAAATAACCGGTGGCCACGATGTGCTCCGGCCGATGGCGGAGCCCGTCGACGATGCCGCCCATACTGCCGACCACGTAGTCGCCTGGTTGGGTTTCTGCGATGCGAATGACATTTTTGCCGCTGAGATCGGTGGAGCCGATGAAAAACGATTCGTTACCTTCGAAGTCGGCTTGAAACACGAGCCGGTCGTTACCCTTCCAGAAAAACGACGCGATGCTGTCATCCGTGCCACGCACAATCAGCCGCGATTCCTTGGTCGCCCGATCGAAGACGCCGA
>JANPIT010000005.1:0-4531 GCA_031425115.1 Opitutaceae bacterium
TTTTTGGGGGTTATGGGCACGGGGTATTTTCTGTTTTTGGTGTTGATTATTGTTTTTCCCTCTGGCGGGCGCCGCGCGACCAATTGGTCCGCCCCGCGACTCGGATTAGTTGATTAAGTGGACGACCGCGAACTCAGCTGGCGGAGCGGACCTTGGAGATGTTCTCCGCGAGACGCAGCTGCAGGAGGCCATTGAGCGTGGCATGCACGACTGCGATGTGGTTCGAGGAACCCATCGACTTGGTCAGGATATTCTTCACTCCGGCAGCTTCGAGCACCGCACGGACGCCGCCGCCAGCGATGAGGCCGGTGCCGGGCGAGGCGGGCTTGAGCATGACGCGGCCGCCGTCGTATTGACCGAGCACATCGTGCGGGATCGTGTCGCCCTTGAGCTTCACGTTGACGAGGTGCTTGTGGGCGTTGGCCGTGCCCTTCTTGATCGCATCAGGAACTTCGTTGGCCTTGCCGTAGCCGATGCCAACCTTGCCCTTGCCATCACCCACCACCGCGAGTGCGGCGAAGGAGAAACGGCGACCACCCTTAACGACTTTGGCGCAGCGATTGATGAAGACGACCTTCTCGATCATCTGTGGGCCGTCGCCCTCTTGGGGCTTGTCACGGTTGTCGCGACGCGGACCGCGATTGCCGCCGGGGCCGCGATTGCCGCCCTGGCCGCGGAAGCCGCCGCCGCCGCCTTGACCGCGCGGGGAGCGCTGCTCACGCGCCGGAGCGGGAGCTGCGGCAGGAGCAGCAGCGGGTGCGGAGGCGGGAGCCTCGGTTGCTGCGGCGGGAGTGACGGCGTCGGACGCGGAAGTGGGTTCAGTGCTCATGCGGTTTTTAGAATTTGAGACCACCTTCACGGGCGGCGTCGGCGAATTGTTTGACCTTGCCGTGATACGGCGCGCCGGAGCGGTCGAATACGACCGACTCGATACCGGCAGCCTTGGCCTTGATAGCGAAGGCGACGCCAAGGGACTTGGCGCTGGCGATGTTGGCCTTGAGCTTCTGCTTGCGCAGCTCGGGATCGAGGCTCGAGAGGAACACCAGGGTGGTGCCGGCGTCGTCGTCGATCGCTTGCGCGTAGACGTGCTTCGTGGTGAAGCGGACGGCGAGACGTGGACGGAGGGCGGTCCCTGTAACCTTCTTGCGGATACGCCAGCGGCGATTCTGCAGGAGACGGGCTTTGGTAATGGATTGGGTGCTCATGGGTGTGCTCCTTATGCGACGGTCTTGCCTTCTTTGCGACGGACGCGCTCGCCAACGATGCGCACGCCCTTGCCCTTGTAAGGCTCCGGCGGGTAGTAGCCGCGGATTTCCGCGGTCACAGCGCCAACGAGCTGCTTGTCTGCGCCCTCGACCTTGAGTTTCGTCTGGTCCGTGACCGTGACTTTGATTCCAGCGGGAATCTCCATCACGATCGGGTGAGAGTAGCCCAACGCGAGGTCGAGCATGTTGCCCTTGAGGTTGGCTTTGAAACCAACGCCTTGAATTTCGAGCTCCTTGAGGTAGCCATCGGTCACGCCCTTGACCATGCCGGCGACGATGGAACGCGCAGTGCCATACATGGCACGCGAGAAGCGGGTGTCTTCGGTGGGGGCAAATGTCACCTTGTTATCGGCGACGGTGACTTTGACGACAGGTGCGAAAGTTTTCTCGACTTTGCCCTTGGGTCCCTCGACGAGGACTTTGTCACCGCTCACGGTGACTTTGACCTTCTCAGGAATGGGAACGGGTTGTTTGCCAATGCGGCTCATTTTTAAAAGTGGCTTAGTGGTAGCGGCGCGGAGCCAGTTACCAAACGTTGCAGAGCAGTTCGCCACCCGCCTTGTTGCGGCGGCAATCGGCATCTTTCATCAGACCCTTCGAGGTCGAGATGATGCCAATGCCGAGACCGTTCAACACGCGCGGAATGTCGGTGTAGCTGAAGTAGAGACGGCGGCCGGGCGTCGAGACGCGCGTGATACCGGTGATGGCGGCGGCGCCATCGACATACTTCATTTTAACTACGAGAGTTTTGTGGCCAAGCGCATCGACGCTGTTGGTGTGGCCACTGATGTAACCTTCGTTGCGAAGGATTACGGCGACGCTCTCCTTCAATGTGGAGTGCGGGATGACGCACTCATCGAGCTTCGCCTTGGAGGCGTTGCGGAGGCGCGTGAGGAAATCACTGATCGGATCGGTCATGGTGGATGTTCTGAGTTACGGCCGCGCGGGTCATATCCGACCCCCGTGGGCCACGGGAATTTTACCAGGAAGACTTGATCACACCCGGGATCTTGCCGTTGAGGGCAAGCTCGCGGAACGTGATACGGGAAACGCCAAATTTGCGGATGTAAGCGCGCGGACGACCGCTGAGCGCGCAACGATTGCGGATGCGCGTCGGGGAGGAGTTGCGGGGAAGCTTCTGCAGCTTCTTCTGAGTGGCGTGAAACTCGTCGTCGGTCGTCGTGGGACTGATGAGGATCGCCTTCAGCTCGGCGCGCTTGGCGGCGAACTTGGCGGAGAGGTTGATGCGCTTCTTATTGCGCTCGATGGCTGAGGTCTTCGGCATGGCGGTAGAAAATTACGGAATTAAGCGGCAGTCGCCTTGGGCGCCGTCGTCTGCTGTTCCACTCGACGGAAGGGCATGCCGAGCAGCTTGAGGAGCTCGCGCGCTTCGTCGTCGGTATTGGCCGAGGTCACGATCGTGATATCGAGGCCCATGGTCTTCTTCACGTTTTCCACGGTGATTTCCGGGAAGATCGTAAAGTCGGTGATGCCGAGGCTGTAGTTGCCCTGGCCATCGAGTTTCGACGGCACGCCGCGGAAGTCGCGGATCGTGGGGAGCGCCACGGCGAGGAGCCGATACATGAACTCCCACATCGCGGGTCCGCGCAGCGTGACGCTGCAGCCGGTCACCTGATTGGGCTTCAACTTGAAATTGGCGATCGCGCGCTTGGTGCGATTGAGGATCGGCTTCTGACCGGCGATGGCTGCGAGATCGCGAGCGACGTCGGCAATCTGGTTCTTGTCAGCTTCGGCATCGATGCCGCTGTTAAGATTGATCTTAACCAGCTTTGGCACCTGGTGCTTATTCTTGTAGCCGCGGCTCTTCACCAGCTCAGGTGCAACCTGCTCGGTGTAGAGTTTTTTGAGAGTGGGAACGTAGCTCATGTAATGGGCCCGCGATTACCGACCGCGGAGCGATTGAGTGTGATTTTCGAGTGGAAAAGGTTGAGTAACGCAGGCGCGCGCACCGGGTGGCAAGCGCGCTTTTACGCGTTACCTCAGGCGGTGGCCTTCTCGCTGGTCTTCTTGCGCTTGGTGCTCGCGTCGAAATTCGACTGGAGCATCAGGTTGCTGATGTGGATCGAGCCTTCGCGCTCGGTGATCGCACCCTGCGGGTTCTTTTCGGACTTCTTTTCGTGCTTCTTAATCATCGCGAGGCCTTCGACGCGGGCGCGCTGTTTAGCCGCGAGGATCTCGAGCACTTTACCGGACTTCCCCTTCTGGGAGCCGGCGAGGACGACGACGGAGTCGCCGCGTTTGACGTGAAACTTCTGCATGTTAAAGGACCTCCGGTGCGAGCGAGATGATCTTCATGAAGTTCTTCGCACGCAGTTCGCGGGCGACGGGGCCGAAGATGCGGGTGCCGCGGGGATTGTTGGTAGCGTCGATGATGACGATCGCGTTGGAATCGAAACGCAGGTAGCTGCCGTCGGCCCGGCGAACCGGAGCTTTCGTGCGAACGACGACGGCCTTGGCGACCTCGCCCTTCTTCACAGTGGCGTCGGTCGTGCTCTCCTTGATGTGGACCGTGACGATGTCGCCCACATGAGCAGTCGACTTCTGCTGGCCCATGCGTTGGATGAGAGCGGCTTTACGGGCGCCGGTATTATCGGCGACCTCGAGGATGGAACGGAGTTGGATCATGGCGGGACTCCTTGACGGATATTAAAGGTTAAAGGAATCAGGCCTTGGGCGCGGTCGTGGTCGCCGGTGCGGCCGCGATGCCCTTGGTGGTCTTGGTCGGCACTTTGGCGGCGACATCGGTCTCGGTGATGGCAGCGCCATCAGCGGCGACGGCCTTCAAGAGAACCGACACCACGCGCCAGCGCTTCAAGCGGCTGATCGGACGGGTCTCCATGACCTCGACCTTGTCGCCTACCTTGGTCTCGTTCTTCTCGTCATGGACGTGGAGGACGGTCTGGCGGTTGACGACTTTGTGGTAAAGCGGATGCGGCGTTTTGTAAGCGATCGTGACTTTGATCGACTTGTCGCCGGAGCGGCTCGAAACGAACCCGATCTGGGTTTTGCGCTTGGTGCGCTGGCCTTCAGTGGCAGTAGACATGGCTTTGGTTCCTTATCAGCTCGGGCGCTTAGGCGGCCTTCTTCGGAGCTTGTTTCTTTTGATTGGCGATGGTCTCGAGACGGGCGATGTCCTTGCGGAGGGTGCGCAGCTCGTGGGTCTTCTCGACCTGGCCCGTCTGCTTGCGCAGGCGGAGCTGGAGGAGCTGCTCGCGGATCTCGCGGAGCTTGGTGGTGATCTCGGC
>JANPIT010000006.1:0-15182 GCA_031425115.1 Opitutaceae bacterium
GCGAAGCTTGCGGCGCGGCCGGAGATCGCCGAGCACGTCCTCAAAAAACTCGATCACCGCCAGATGCCGCCGCTCGGCGAGGCCCGGCCGGATGAGGCGATGTATCGCGCTGTCGTCGCGGAATTGCAGACCACCCTCGATCGCGCCGCGGCCGGAAAGCCGAATCCAGGTCGCACCGATACTTTTCGCCGGTTGAACCGCACCGAGTATCAGAACGCGGTCCGCGACCTCCTGGCCGTGGAGATCGATGCCACCGCGCTCCTGCCGAACGATGAGCCGGCCCACGGTTTCGACAACGTCACGGTCGGCAATCTCTCGCCCACCTTGCTCGATCGCTACGTGTCTGCTGCGCAAAAGATCTCGCGCCTCGCGATCGGCGCGCCGCGCAAGACGCCCGCCGGTGAGACGTTTCGGGTCCGGCCCGATCTGACGCAGGAGGATCACGTCGAAGGCCTCCCGGTCGGAACCCGGGGCGGCGCGGTGTTCGCGTATACCTTTCCCCAGGATGGCGATTACCAGATCGAAGTGCGCCTGCAGCGGGATCGCAACGAACAGGTCGAAGGCCTGAGGAAACCGCACGACGTCGAAGTGCTGATCGATCGTGAGCGCGTCGCATTGGCGACCGTCGAACCGCCGGGCGCCGACAAGAATGCCGAGGGCGTCGATGCGCACTTGAAGTTTCGGGTCGCAGTGAAAGCGGGGCCGCACGACGTCGGCGTCACATTTCCGAAGGACAATGCCTCGGTTCTGCTCGAGTCGGAGCGGCAGCCATTTATCGCGCGCTATAATATGCATCGGCACCCGCGCACGGCGCCGGCGCTCTATCAAGTTTCCATTACCGGGCCGTTCGACGCCAAGGGTCCCGGCGACTCGCCGAGCCGGCGCGCGATTTTTGGCGATGAGATTTCGACCGCGCTTGCCCCGAGCGCCCCAGTGGCGCGAGAGACCGAGGAGGGCCGCGCCCGCCACGTGCTCGGTCGGCTTGTCCGCCGCGCCTATCGCCGGCCGATCACCGATGAGGATCTGCGGAAGCCGTTGCAGTTTTTCCGGGAAGGCAGTGCGGAGGGCGGTGGGTTCGAGGCGGGGATCGAGAGCGCGCTTAGCGCAATCCTGGTGAGCCCGCAGTTTCTCTTTCGCGTCGAAACGGATCCCGCGGGCCTCGCGCCCGGCACGGCGTATCGCGTCTCCGATCTCGAACTCGCCTCGCGGCTCTCGTTTTTTCTCTGGAGCAGCTTACCCGACGATCTGCTGCTCGACGCCGCCGTGCGCGGTGAGTTGCGCCAACCGGCGCAGCTCGCGCAGCAGGTGCGCCGTATGCTAGCTGACTCCCGCTCGAGCAGCCTCGTCACTAACTTCGCGACCCAGTGGCTGCACCTCCGGAGCTTGGAATCGGTGACCCCCGATCTGCGGCGTTTCCCGAATTTCGACGACAATCTGCGTCAGGCGTTTCGCCAGGAAACCGAGTTATTCGTCGAGAGTGTTTTCCGGCAGGACCGCAGCATCGCAGACTTGCTCAACGCCGACTACACCTTCGTCAACGAGCGGCTGGCGAAGCACTACGGCATTCCGCACGTCTACGGGAGCCACTTTCGCCGCGTGTCGTTTGCCGATGACCCGGAGCGGCAGCGCGGCGGCCTCTTGCGGCATGGGAGCATCCTGACCGTCACCTCTTATGCCACGCGCACCTCCCCGGTGATTCGCGGTCATTGGATCCTGGCCAACCTCGTCGGTGCGCCGCCGCCGCCTCCGCCGCCCGACGTCCCCTCACTCGACGATAACACCGTGTCCGCCTCACTCCCCATTCGCGAGCGGCTCGCCGCGCATCGCGCGAATCCGTCCTGCGCCAGCTGCCACAATGTAATGGATCCCGTGGGCTTTGCGTTGGAAAATTTCGACGCCGTCGGGCGGTGGCGCACCGCGGAGGATCGCCAGCCCATCGATGCCTCGGGCGGCTTGCCGGACGGCAGCACCTTTAGCGGAGTCGCCGCCCTCGAGCGGGGGCTCCTGCAACGGCCTGAACTCTTCGCTGGCACCGTGAGCGAAAAGCTCCTTATCTTTGCTCTTGGCCGCGGCATCGCTCCCTCCGATGCCCCGGCGGTCCGCCAAATCGTGCGGAGCGCCCAGGCGGATAATTATCGTTTCTCGTCTCTGATTCTCGGCATCGTAAACAGCACCCCATTCCAAATGAGGAATACCCCATGATCATTACCAAGAAGGCTCTTCCCCGTCGGACGTTTCTCCGTGGCATGGGTGCCACACTCGCTCTGCCGCTGCTCGATGCGATGATTCCGGCGGCCACCGCGGCGACGAAGAGTGGCGTGCTCCCGGTGCGTCGGCTCGGCTATGTGTTCATGCCGATGGGCTGTGACCTGGGGCGTTGGACGCCCGGCGGCACGGATGGCACGCTCGGCGAACTGTCCCCGATCCTGAACTCGCTCGGCTCGGTCCGGAATCACGTCACGGCGCTGACGAACATGGAGCTGCGCAACGCGTATCCAGGTTCCCACGCCACCTCGAACTCCTCTTTCCTCAGCGCCGCCAAGGCGAAGCACACGGAAAGTTCCGACTACTATCTCGGCACCACGGCCGACCAGCTCGCTGCGCAGCAGATCGGGCGGGAGACGCAACTGCCCTCGCTCGAGCTGTCGATGGATATGCTGCAGACGACGGGCCAATGCGACAACGGCTACGCGTGCGTCTACCAGAACAACCTTTCGTGGTCCTCGCCGACCACGCCGCTGCCGTCCGAGGCGCATCCGCGCATCGTGTTCGAGCGGCTCTTTGGCGAGGGCGGCAGCGTCGCGGAGCGCCGTGCCGCGCTGCGCAAGCGTGCCAGCCTGCTCGATTGGGTCACCGAGGATATCGCGAGCTTGAAGCGCAGGCTCGGCCCCGCCGACCAGGCGAAGGTCAGCGAATACCTCGACACGGTGCGCGAAGTGGAGCGCCGGATCCAGAAGGCCGAGGCCGACGCCGCGACGAGTTCGCTCCCCGCCGATCTCGAGCGGCCGCTGGGAGTGCCGGGGTCTTATGCGGATCACGCGAAGCTGATGTTCGATCTCCAGGTGCTGGCGATGCAGGGTGACATCACGCGGGTGGTGACCTTCCAGTTGGCGCGCGAGACCAGCAACCGCACGTATCCGGAAATTGGAGTCTCCGACCCGCATCACCCGTTGTCGCACCACGGCAACGATCCGGAAAAAGTGGCGCGGATGGCGAAGATCAACGCGTTTCACGTCTCGCTCTTCGCCTACTATCTCGAGCGTCTCAAGGCCACGCCCGAGGGCAACGGCTCGCTGCTCGATCACTCGCTGATTCTCTACGGCAGCGGCATCGGCAACCCCAACATCCACGACCATACGAATCTCCCGATCCTCGTCGCGGGCGGCGCCGCCGGTGGCATGAAGGGCAATCGTCACCTGCGCTACGACAAGCCGGTCCCGTTGGCCAACCTGCACCTCTCCCTGCTGAACAAAGTCGGAGTGAACATCGACTCCTTCGCAGACAGCAGTGGCAAGATCGACGAGCTATTCGTGCCGTTGACGGTTTGACCGCGCAACGCGCGGAAGCTCCAAGCTCCAACATCCAAGCTCCAGTGAAACTTCAATTCAGCAGAAACGCTCAGAGGCCGAACGGTTGGAACCTGGGGATTTGGTGTTTCTCTGGCGCTTGCATCTTGGCGCTTGGAGCTTCATCCGCGGTGTTCGCGGCCTCTGCAGCCGCGCCGCTTGCCGATGCAGTGGAGAAGCGCGACGCCGGCGCCGTCCGCGCGCTGATCGCGGATTCAAATATCAACGCGGCTCAGGCCGACGGCATGACCGCGCTGCACTGGGCGGCGCGGCACGACGACCTCGCCACCGCGAAGGCGCTGCTTGCAGCAAAGGCCAATCCCAGGGCGGAGAATCGTTACGGCATCACGCCACTCTCCCTCGCGTGCACGAATGGCAACGCCGCGATGATCACGCTGCTGCTCGAGGCCGGCGCGGACGTAAACGCCGCGCTCCGCAGCGGCGAGACGCCGCTCATGACCGCGGCACGCACGGGCAAGCTCGCCGCTGTCCAAGCGCTGCTTGCGCGCGGCGCCGCGGTCGATGCGAAGCTGCCCTCCGGCCAGACCGCGCTGATGTGGACGGTGGCGGAGGGGCACACGGCGGTGGTTGAGACGCTGCTCGCCGCCGGCGCGGATTTTCGAACGCCCCTGGCTTCCGGCTTCACTCCGATGTTGTTCGCGGTCCGGGGCGGCCATACCGAGATCGTGCGTGCCTTGCTCAAGGCCGGAGTCGACGTGAACGAGCCGGCGCAGCCCGCCCGCGCGATAAAGAAATTTCTTCCCAAGGGTGCGAGCGCGCTGACGACGGCCGTGGAGAACGGCCACTTCGAGCTCGCCGCGCTCCTGCTCGACCTCGGAGCCGATCCCAACGACATGCGCTCCGGCTACGCGCCGCTGCACATTCTCTCCTGGATTCGGAAGCCCGACCGCGGTGAAGACGAGGGCGATCCGGTGCCCGAGGGCTCCGGCGGGCTCTCGAGCGAACAGTTCATCCGGAAGCTGGTGGCGAAGGGCGCGGACGTGAACCTGCGCCTGACCGGCGGTCCTTCCGGCGGTGGCCGGATCGCGCGCAAGGGCTGCACGCCCTTCATGCTCGCGGCGGACACCGCGGATACGCCCTACATGAAGATCCTTCGTGAACTCGGGGCCGATCCCTTCACGATGAACGTCGACAACTGCACCACGTTGATGGCCGCCGCCGGCCTCGGCACGCGCTCCGCCGATGAGGAGGCTGGCACCGAGGACGAGGCGGTGGAAGCGGTCACTTACTTGATTGGCCTCGGCGTCGATATCAACGCGGTCTCCAACAACGGCGACACCGCGATGCACGGCGCTGCCTTCGCGAATTTTCCAAAGGTCGTGACGCTGCTCGATGCGAAGGGCGCGAAAATCGAAGTGTGGAATCAGAAAAATAAGCGAGGCTGGACGCCGCTGCTCGTGGCTGAGGGCCACCGCTTCGGCAATTTCAAGCCGTCCTTCGAAACCATTGCCGCGATTCACGCCGTGATGATTGCCCACGGTTTAACGCCCCCGCCCCCCACGCCCATGGTTCCGGTGAAGGGTTACGAGGCGTTGTAGAGCTGACGCGCCAGGCCGCGAAAGCCGTAGGGCTTTCGGCGCAGACAAGCACACGCCGACGCACGCGCTCACGCGCTTTCCTCCGCCTCGAGCCAACGGCTTGGGGTCAAGCCGTTCCACCTCGAGTTAGTCAAACGTGCTCGGGCGTTACACCCATCACGATATCCCACCTCGCCGCGAGTTCGCCCGCTTTCGAGCCGACCAGTGGGATGAAATCCACCGTGACGTTTTCGCGTTCGCGAGGATCTTTAATGCCCTTCCACACGCCGTCCTTTTCGTTGCCGGGGTGTCCCTTGATATAGCACTGGCTGACGAGCTCTTTCTGGCCTTTGCGTTTTACCGCGAGGTGGATGTGCGGCGCGCGGCCTGTATACGGCACGGGCTTGATCGTGCGAAAAACATATTCGCCAGTGGAGCCCGTGACGAAACGACCGAAGCACTGAAAGTTGCCATCCCGCTTCGCTTTGTCGCCGCCGGTCTTCGAATGGAGATACACGCCGGTCGCATCGCACTGCCAGATTTCGATCGTGGCGTTACGGATCGGACTGCCGGCGGTGGTGAGCAGCCGGCCACTCAGCCAGGTGATTTCGCCCACCGCGGGCGTGAGCCCATCGTTCATCACCACGAGATCGTTGTCGGTATCGAGGGGCAGCTTGTCCGGATAAAAAGGTCCCTCGGTCTGCCGCGGCGTGAGCGCGAGTTGGCTAGCGAAGAGACCGGGCACGGCGAACAGAGCCGATCCGTAGGCGAGCTGGCGCAGGAATTGCCGGCGCGGCGAATAGATGTGGAACGAGGAGGTAAGCGTGCGCGTGCTCATAGCGGGGTAGACGTGGGTGGGGGATTTTTGTCACAGCTCGATCGCGGGGTGACTAGGGGAACTTTCGAGACGCGCTATTCATGCCATCGATTTTCGCTCGCGCCAAGATGCAACTACACGGGGCATCGCCGTTCCCTGGCGATGGGAAAGCGACGCCGTCGTCGCTTTGGCCCGACCGCGGCGGGGGCGCCGCAGCTCCACAAGCTTCGCGAATTTCTCCAGCCCAGATCGATCACTCTAAAGAAAGCCAAGGCATGGGCCACAGAGGGGCACAGAGCGATGACACTGAGGCCACAGAGTAAGACAGGGTGTTCCGCTCTGTGAATTCTGTGTCGGAACTCTGTGCCCTCGGTGATGAAAAAGAAGCTGGGAAAAATGTGATGTATGCAGGCGAGGCGAACGGCAAGGTGGGCACGGGATTGGCGCGGGCGATTCTGCGCGCCATCGGGCATCAACGCGCCGCCTTCAGCCGTGCGATGAGGTAGTCGTGGATCTCCGGATGGGTGACGTCGGGCGCGGACGGATACACCAACTCACTAGGCACCCCGGTCGCCCGCAGCTTTTCCTGCAGCTTCACGCCGAAGTTGGCGGTGTGGGTCGGGTCCCGCTGGTCCTGGCCGAGCGCGGGAGCGGCGGCGTAGTTGAGATAGATCGGAGGGTCGTCTTTCGACACGTGCTCAAAAGGCGAATACAGCTTGATCCAGGGCAACACCGACTCCCGCGCGGCAAGGAACTGGGCGAACTGCGTGTCGCGGGTCTTCAGATCTTTCGGGTCAGGCATGAAGCCGAACGCATGGCCGCCGTAGCGGCTATTGGGGGTCCACTCCTTCATCTGTTGCGGGTCGAGCGTGGTCTGGGCGCCGGAGACGGCGGCGCACCAGAGCCGCGTCGACTGCCGGGAGATCGGATCGGTGCTCGTCGCGTCGGCCAAGTCGGCGTGGAATGCGAGCCAGAGACTCGAGCACGCGCCCGCCGAACCGCCGGTCGCGCCGATCCGCGCCTGATCGAGGTTCCATTCCGCGGACTTGCTGCGCACAAACTGCAGGGCGCGCGCCGCATCGCGAAGTGGCCATTCGACCGGCGGCTTCACGCCAGCCTCGATCGCCTGCGTGACGAAACGGTAATTGATCGAGACCACGGAAATGCCGGCGGCGAGGTAGCGTTCGAGTCCGGCGACGCGCGCCTTGTCGCCATTCACCCACCCGCCGCCGTGGATGTGAAACACCAGCGGAGTGGGGCGGGCCGAGTCTGCCTGCCAGAAATCGAGCACCTGGCGTTCATGCCTGCCATACGCGACGTTTGCCATCGTCGGGGCGCGCTGGGGTGGCTCCTCTTTTTTGGCGACCGCCGTCGCGCTGGCCTTCGGTGCCGCGGTTGCGTCGGCGGAAAACGTTTGGCCGACAGCGACGCAGCCGATGGCGAAAAGGAGAAGACGTTTCATGGGGTGAAGCACTACGCTGCGGAGAGGCTCAGCTGCAATGTTCGAGCTCGGCAGAGCTGAGCGGGCAATAGCCTTGAGACCGGGGAGGGGCTTCCCTTTCCTTGGCGCAAATCCCCCACCGATCGTTGCGCGATTCCGCGCCGGTCACATTCCGATCATGAAATCCTCTCTTTTTCGCGTCCCGTGTGTTCACTTCGTTTGGCTGCTGTTCCTCGCTGTGTTCGGCGCGCTTTCTGCGGCTGGCCAGGGAGTGGGCACGGGCATGATCGAGGGTCGCGTCGCCAACGCGCGCAGCGGCGAATACCTCGCGGGTGCGCGCGTCGCCGTCGAGGGCACGGCGCTCGAAACGTTCACCGGCGAGGACGGCACATTTCGGCTGACGAACGTCCCCGTGGGGACGAGACGCGTGACGGTGTTCTATACCGGCCAGCCGCCGCAGTCGGATTCGGTCGTGGTGACGCCGGGCCAGATCGTGCAGCGCGACATTGCGCTGGGTGCGCCGGGAGCCAAGCCAGGCGACGGAGTGGTGAAGCTCGACGAATTCCGCGTCGAGACCTCGCGCGAGATGGAAGCCTCGGCCCTCGCCATCAACGAGCAGCGCTTCGCCTCGAACATCAAGAATGTCCTTTCGACCGAAGAGTTCGGCAATGTCTCCGAAGGCAATGTGGCGGAGTTTCTGAAATTCCTGCCGGGCGTCACGATCGACTACACCGGCGGCAACGCGCGCGATATCTCCATCAACGGTGTGCCGTCGGACAACGTGCCGGTGACACTGGACGGTTTCAGCATCGCCTCGGCCCCGGGCAACGCGACGGGCCGGTCGGTGGCCTCGGACATGATTTCGATCAACAACCTGTCCCGCATCGAGGTCTCCTACTCGCCGACGCCCGAATCGCAGGGCTCGGCGCTGGCGGGGTCAGTGAACATGGTTCCGCGCAGCTCGTTTGAGCGGGCGAAGCCGCTGCTCAACGCCAGCGTATACATGATCATGCGCGACAACGCGCGGGACTTCGAGAAGGTGCCCGGCCCGCGACCCAGCAAGACACGCAACGTGCATCCAGGATTTGATTTCTCCTACGTCGCGCCGGTGAACAAGCGCTTCGGCTATACGCTCTCCGCCGGCACCTCGACCAATTACTCGCCGCAGGACAACAGTCAGAACACCCAGTGGCGCGGGGCCAATTCCGCGACGAATGGCACCACCTTGCCGCACACGACGCCCGGAAATCCCTACCTCACGGCCTATCAGGTGCAGGACGCGCCGAAGGTCACGACCCGCCGGTCCATTGGGGCCAGCATCGACTATAAATTCACGCCGCGCGACAGCGTGACATTCGGCTTCCAGTATTCCTCGTTCGACGGCCAATACATCGTGTCGAGCGTCAACTTCAACGTCGGCACGGTGCGCCCCGGCGATTTCACGACGACCTCCACGCAGGGCGCCCCGGGCACGGGTGTCCTGCAGTCCGTTCACCAGGAGCGCAATCGCTTCAACCGGACGCGCATGCCGACGGTCGTGTGGCGGCATGACGGCCCGGTGTGGAAAGCGGACGCAGGGTTTGGCTATTCGCTGCAGGACGACGGCAATCCGGATACCGAGCAAGGCTACTTCCGCAACGTCACGATGCAGCGCTCCAACGTGACGATGGCGTTCAAGGACATCTTTTATCTGCGGCCGAATGAGATCACCGTGCGCGACGGCCCGACGGGCGCCGTGGTCGATCCCTACGCGCTGTCGACCTATTCGCTGATATCCGCGGCCTCGCAGGTCGACACCAACATCGACCGGCAGAAATCGGCTTATGGCAGCCTGCGGCGGAGCTTCTATGGCCGACTCCCGATCACGTTGAAGGGCGGTTTCGATGTGCGGCAGACCATCCGGGACAACCGTGGCGGCAACCAGGTTTATAACTTTGTCGGTGCGGACGGTCGGGGCAGCACGACGCCCGTGGGGAACGACGACAGTCCGGTGCGGTTCTTCGATCCGATCTATTCGCAGCGCGTCCTGCCCTTTGGCTTTCCGAAGCTCGAAACGCCCAGCAACCGGTCGGTCTACGAGCACTCGGTGGCCAGTCCGGCGCAGTTCACGCAGAACCTGAACACCGCCTATCGCAATCTCGTCGGCGCCTCGCGCCATTCGGAGGAGATCATTTCCTCTCTCTACCTGCGGGGTGACCTCAATCTGCTCCAAAATCGGCTGAAGCTGGTGGGCGGCGTGCGGGCCGAGCAGACGAATGCCCAAGGCGAGGGCGCGCTGAACGATCCGACGCGCAACTACCAGCGCGACTCCCGCGGCCAGATTTTGCGCAACGCGAATGGCACGCCGGTGTTGATAGTGCCGACGAGCAATGCGCTGGGCGTCTCCCAACTCACCTATATCGATCGTGGCGCCCGCACCGAAAAGGAGTATCTGCGTTATTTCCCGAGTATCAACGCGAGCTATAATGTGCGCGAGAATCTGATCGCCCGCGCTGCCTACTACCACTCGGTCGGCCGTCCCAACTTCATCCAGTATTCCGGTGGCGTGAATCTGCCTGACACCGGCAATCCGCCGGACACCAACAACCAGATCAGCGTCAACAATTCGGCGATCAAGGCGTGGAGCGCGCGCACGGTAAACGTGCGCCTCGAGCAGTATTTCGAGGGCGTCGGCCAGTTCTCCATCGGTGCCTTCCGCCGCGAAATCGAGGATTTCTTCGGCGCCACCGTGTTTCGGGCGACTCCGGAGTTTCTCGCCCTCTACAGCCTGGATCCGGATGTCTACGGCGGCTACGACGTGTCGACCCGCCACAACGTCCCCGGCACGGTTCGCACCGAGGGCTGGGACTTCAACTACAAGCAGGCCCTTACGTTTCTTCCGCCGTGGGCGAGGGGCGTTCAGGTCTTCGTCAACGGCAGTGCGCAGCGGGTAACCGGCGACGACACGGTCTCGTTTGCCGGATTCATCCCCCGCAGCGGCAGCTGGGGCGTCAGCCTGACCCGGAAGAAATACAACGTGCGGTTGAACTGGAATTACCGGGGCCGCTCGCGCAACAATCTGGTCACGGGCAACGGCATCGAGCCGGGCACGTTCAACTGGACCTCCAAGCGACTCTACATGGACGTGGTCGGCGAATACGCATTGTGGAAGCGCACGTCGTTTTTCTTCAACCTGCGCAATGTCGGCAACGCGACGGAGGACACTAAGGTCTTCGGGCCGAACACACCGGAAGTCGCCCGTTTCCGGACGCGGATCGATTACGCGTCTCTATGGACCTTCGGCTTGAAGGGCACGTGGTGATTCGCTTCCCGGGTCGCCGTATCCAGTGGGGCCCGACACCGGGCGGGCCCTTTTGGGAAAGGCTTCCCGGAGCGGGCCGTTCGAGATCGGCCCCTTCCTCCCGCGCGCCGGAGCGGCCGTCTACCGCTTCATGAGATAGGCGAAGAGATCCCGCAGCGCAGCGTCGTCGAGATCGCTGAGCAGGCCCTCGGGCATGAGTGATTGCGGGAACGCTTCGAGCTTCTCGACGTCGCCGACGCGCGCGGTGTGTTTCTGGCCTGACATATCTTGCAGCACGACATTGGTGGCGTCCTGCTGCACGAGCATGCCCATTAGCGTCTGGCCGCCCTTGAGTTTCGCCGTGTAGGCGCCGAAGCCTTCGCGGATCTCGACACTCGGATCCAGAATGCCGACGAGCCAGAAATCCGGACTGCCGCGCTCGTAGCCGGTGAGGTCGGGCCCGATTTTTCCGCCTTCGTTGAAGAGCGTGTGACACGCGGCGCAGCGCTGCGCGTAGAGTGCTTTCCCACGGGCCGCGTCTCCGGGCGTCGCTAGCACGCGCTTGATCCGCTGGCCCTCCGCCATCTTTTCCTGGCTGCTCAACTTGGTGTTCACCCCCGCCCAATGTTTGCGGAGGAGCGCATCCACCTCCGGATCTTTGTAGAGTTCGAGCTGCCGCACCACATCGGGCGCGACTTCGCGCGGCTTGATGTCGCCGCGCGCGACGGCGGCCAGAAATAATTTCGCCCACGCGGAACGGCTGACGAGCATCCGGTGCGCGGCGTCCATCAGCGGCTGCGTCTGGGAGAAACGGGCCTCGTAGCCGGTGATGACGGCGGCGGGCAGCGCGGGATCGTCGAATTTCGCGGCGAACGGGAGGATGCCCTGGCGGACGGGTGAGGTTTTGGGGCCGTTGAAAATCTGGAGAATCACCGGGACGACGCGCTTGTCGTCGGCCTCGGCAAACGCCTGCACCAAGGCGAGGCGATTTGCGGTCGTGGCCTTGTTGTCGCGGATCACGGCGAGCGCTTTGGGAATGGCGGCGGCGTTGCCGGTTTTCACGCCGAGCGCGAGATCGGTGTCGAGCTTGCTCGCGATGTGGGCGTTGAGCGCGGTGGCGAGCTCGGCGGGGAGCTCGGGAATCTTGCCGCCCTCGAAGGCGTCCGAAAGGCCCTCGATCACCAGCGCGCGATCTTCGGCCCGTGGGGCAAGGGCGAGGAGTTTCGCGGCCGCGTCGAAATTCTCACGTCCGCCTGCCATCGCCCAGCGCTGGGCGAGATGATGGGCTCCGTGCGTGCGCGCGAGCGGTAGCCGCCACACGGCGGGATCCTGGAAAAACGCGAGCAGAGCGGCGCGGTCGGTCTCGGCCTTCGACTCGAGCGTCCACCAGAACATCAGCGGGATCCGCTGGTCGGCGGCGTCGGCTTCGTTGCCGAGCATGGCACGCACGATCGGCAACGCCGTGACCGCTGGCAGCCGACGGGCGGTCGCCAGTAGTTGAGTGCGCACCTCGGCCTGACGTTCACGCGCCCCGAGTTCGACGAGCGCGGAGGCGAGTGGCAACGCGACGGCGCGGTCATCGCCGGCGGTGCGGACGACCCAGCGACGAACGTAGGGGTCCGGGTGTTGCAGCAAGTCCGCGGCGAGCGGATCGCGCAGGCCACCGAGGAGATCAAGCGCGCTGACGGCGTCGAAGGCGTAGGGATTGGCCCGATCGCGCGCGAGTTTCTCGAGTGCCGGGATCGCGACAGTGAGTTTGCGCCAATGTAACTCGAGGGTGGCTTGGCGGCGGAACCATTTGTTCGGGTGCTGAAGGTATTTCACCAACGCGTCGGGTGCCGCGGTGTGCAGATCGAATTTCTCGCGGACCATCGAGGCGCTGGCCGGGCGCACGCGGTAGATGCGACCGTCCTGTTTGCTCCAGTCGTCGATCGGGCTGACGTGGCTGAGGCGCGTGTCATACCAGTCGGCCATGTAGACGGCGCCATCGGGCCCGACCTTGGCGTCGACGGGACGGAACCAACGGTCGCTGCTGGTCAGCAGTGGTGCTTCGTCGATGGCTTGGAAAGTCGACGTATCCGGATTGCGGCGACTGACGTAGACCATGTTATGCAGCGAATTCGGCGCGATGATTCGTCCGCCGAGTTCTTTCGCCATGAGGTCGCCGTCGTAAATGCAGAACGCCTGGGAGAAGCGCTTGTTGTCGCCCTTCGTCACCATGTGCTCGAAGTAGCCGAACGCATAAGGGTTCGCGGGGGTGCCGTGTTTGCCGAAGTTTTTGCTGCCGTGCATGCCCTGATCGTAGTGCATGCCGCGGTGGCCGCCGTTGGTGCCGCTGAAGACCCGGCCCTGCGCGTCGATCTCGCTGCTGAAGGTGTTGCCGCCGCCCTCGGCGAAAATCTCGAAAACTTCGGTTTCGGGGTGGTAGCGCCAGATGTGCTGGCCGACGAACTTCACGTTTTTCGAGACGCGGCTGCTGACGTTGCCCGTCGTGGTGCTGCCGACGGCGCCGTAAACCCAGCCGTCCGGCCCGAGCGTGAGGCTGTTGGCGACGGAGTGCGTATCCTCGAGCCCGAACCCGCTCAGGCACACCTTGGGATCGCTGTCGGGGATGTCGTCGTCGTTGGCGTCGGGGTAGAAGAGGAGGTAGGGCGGATTCAACACCCAGATGCCACCGCCACCCTTGATCGCGGCGGTGGCGATGTTGAGGCCGGTGATGACATCGCGGTGCGTCTCGAAGGTGCCGTCGCCATCCTTGTCTTCGAAGACGGTGACCTTGTCCGCGCCCTTGACGCCGCGCGGCGGCGGCTCGGGGATTTTGTCGAAGACGGCGCGGAGATGATTGTCGTAGCTCACGACTTTCAGACCGGCGGGGTATTGATACTGGATATACTGCGTGACCCAAAGCCGGCCGCGGGAATCAAAGCTGAGGTAGAGCGGCTGCGTCACGGCTGGCTCGGCGGCGACGAGATCGATGGCGAGGCCTTCGCGGAGGGTGAATTTCTGCAACGCCTCGGCGGGCGGGAGCGACTTCGTGTTGTCGCGCTGCACGCCGCGGCCGACGAACGTCTCCATGACTTTGCGCACCTCCTCGTTGCCTGCGGCGGCGGTGGGGGCGTCCGCGGCGGCGAGAGATGCAGTGAGACTCAGAAGTGACAAGCCTGCGGTGGCGGCACGAAGCAGTGGGGAGAAGTGGGGCATGGGGCGGTCGATCGGACGAAGGGAAGGAAGCGGGCGGAACCCGGAATGTGGTGTCACGCAGATATGTTTCGAAAATCGGTTGTGGCTGCGAGCGCCAGCAAGTGGAGATCACGCGCATCCACTCGCTGGCGCTCGCAGCTACTTGATGAGATTGATTGCGGGACGATGAACGCTACCCGCGCGATACACCGCGGGTGTGGCGCGATTTTGGATCGAAGCTGACGGCGCTGACGAGGGCGCTGCCGCCGCGCGTGACTTTGTAGCCGAGCTGGCGGAAAAAGGCCTCGTCCTCCGCGGAGTGCGTTTTCTCGAGGGTGATCGCGAGCGTGCCGTTGGCGTCGATACGCGGGGCGGCGAGCGCGGCGTCGAGCGACGCTCCGAGGCCGACGGTTTGAAGAAGGACTTCGTAGACGCTGTTGGGAATGCGCGTGCCGCCCGCGGCGCCGACGGCAAAGACCGGCGTGCCGCTCTGCGTGACGATCGTCGGACACATGTTGGTGATCGGGCGCTTGCCGGGCGCGATGGAGTTGGGGTGGCCGGGGCGCGGGTCGAAGCGGGACATGCCGTGGCCCAGGATCATGCCGAGCTCTTCGACCACGACGCGGGCGCCGAATCCGTTGCCGTGCGTGAGCGTGAGGGCGACGAGGTTGCCGTGGCGGTCGCCGGCCGAGAGGTGGATCGTGCCGCTCGCCAGACTGGGGTCGACTTCGAGGGGGACAGGTTTTCCGGCTTTGATCGCGCGGGAGATTTTGTCGGCTGAGGCGCCCGCGTGGGCGCGGGAAAGTAGGTTTTCGGCTGATACCTTCACCTGATCAGGATCGCCAAACGAGCTGAAGCGGCTGGCCCACGCGATGCGCAGGGCCTCCAGTTTCGCCTGCAGGCGGGCGGGGGCCGAGAGGTTGGGCCAGTCGAGGGCCTTGAGGGCGGCAAAGGCTTCGAGGAGCAGCAGACCGGTTGCGGGCAGGGGAGCGGTGTGGACGCTCATGCCGTTCCACAGCTCGAGCGAAAGTGGCGCGAGCTCGCGGGCGCGATACGCGGCGAGATCGGAGGTCGTGACGAGGCCGCCGTTCTGGCGGAACGCGGCGGCGATTTTTTCCGCGAGATCGCCACGGTAGAACGAGTCGCCGAAATTGCGCGCGGCGAGCGTCTTGAAGAGCGCGGTCAGCGCGGTATTGCGGCGGAGATCGGTGGCGCTGGGAACCTTGTCGGCGGCGGTGGCGGCCTTGGCGCCGGGATCCGCCCCGCGGAAGAGTGGGGCGTAGGCGCCGGACTCGCACAACGCGATGACGGGGGCGAGGGTGTCGCGAAGGGAGCGCGTGCCGTAGCGCGTGAGCGCGAG
>JANPIT010000007.1:0-2974 GCA_031425115.1 Opitutaceae bacterium
GACCGCCACCACCGCCACGCGCATCGCCCGGCTCAACCGCGACGGCAGCATCGATTCCACGTTCACCGCCTTGGCCGACCAACCCGTTTACTCGCTCGCGCTCCAGCCCGACGGAAAAATTCTGATCGGTGGCTCGTTCTCGAACGTCAACTCCACGACGCGCAATCGCGTCGCGCGCCTCCACGCCAACGGCACGCTCGACACCGACTTCAATCCCAACGCCAACGGCGACGTCCGCGCCATCGCCCTGCAGTCGGACGGAAAGATTCTCCTCGGCGGCAGTTTCGGCACCCTCCAGCCCAACGGTGCCGGCACCGCCACCCCTCGCACGAACTTCGCGCGCCTCCTCGCCAACGGCACGCTCGACTCCCTCAACTTCGCCATCACGACCGGCGAATACGGCGTGCGCGCGCTCCTCGTGTTGCCCGACGGATCGATCATGGTGGCGGGCGATATCAGCACGGTGAACACCGCCAGCCGCGGCAATCTCTTCCGAATCACGGCGGCGGGCGCTTTGGACGCTCCGCTGCCCACGACGCCGGTCGGCCTCGTGCGCACCCTTGCGCGGCAGGTCGATGGCAAGATTCTGCTCGGCGGCGAATTCTCTGCGGTCGGCAGCGTGAGTTCGGCGTTCGCGCGGCTGAACGCTGATTTCACTCTGGATACCGGGTTCAACCCTGCCGTGCCGACCAATGTTTTCGCCATCGCGCCGCAGGCGGACGGGCGCATCGTGATCGGCGGCACCTTCACCACCGCCGGCGGCCAGACGCGCCGGGGGCTCGCGCGGATCCTGACCGACGGCGCGCTCGACGCCGGTTTCCTCGCCCACGTCAACAGCGAGGCCGGCGTTTACGCCCTCGCCCTTCAACCCGACGGCAGCCTCGTCGCGGCCGGCGACTTCACCACACTCGCCACGCACGGCCGCGGCCGGATCGCGCGTGTGCTCCCCGACGGCTCGCTCGAGCGCGCGCTCATCGCCGATGTCGCAACTAGCGGCGTCGGTGCGCTCGCCGTGCAACCCGACGGAAAAATAATCCTTGGCGGCCACTTCACTACCGTCGCCGGGCAGTCGCGCAACTTCGTCGCCCGCCTCAATGCCGATAGCACGCTCGAGGGCTTCAACCCCGCGCCTGACGCCTCCGTTATCGCGCCGGTCGTGCTGCCCGGCGGAAAGTTCCTTCTTGGCGGCCGGTTTACCGCCATCGCCGGCCACCCATTCCGCGGGGTGGTGCGATTCAACGGCGATGGCTCCATCGAAGGCACGTTCAACCCCGCAATGTCCGGTGGCATCGTCAACAGCGTCCTGCTCCAGCCCGACGGCAAATTTGTCGTCGGTGGCACGTTCACAGTCGCGGGCGGCCAGACGCGCAACCGGCTCGCTCGCTACCATGCGGACGGCTCCATCGATGGTAGTTTCAACCCCGATGTGAATGGCGAAGTCTTCGGCCTCGCGCTCCTGGCCGACGGCGCGATCGTTTTCACCGGCGATTTCACCGCGGTGGGCGGCCAGCCGCGCAATCGGATCGCGCGCGTGACGTCGGCGGGTGCGCTCGATGCTTTCAACCCCGACGCCAACGGGCACGTTTCGATGGCCGCCGTCCAGGCGGACGGAAAACTTCTCGCGGTTGGCTCTTTCACCTCAATTGCGGGCGCGTCGCGCAACAACCTCGCCCGCCTCAACGCTGATGGCACGATCGACGCTGGTTTCAATCCCGCTGCCGATGCTCCCGGCATCGTCCTGTTGCAGGCCGACGGAAAAATTCTGGTCGGCGGCACGTTCACCACCATCGCCGGCGTCGCGCGCAACAACTTCGCGCGGCTCAACGCCGATGGTTCGCTCGACGCCGCGTTCAGCCCGCTGGCCGACGGCAGTATCAACTCGCTGGCGATCCAGCCCGACGGGAAAATCGTGGTCGGCGGCCAGTTCGCAAACCTCGGCGGCCAGGCCCGCGTGCGGCTCGCGCGGCTGGCTTCCACAAGTCCGACCTCTCAGGTTATCACTGCGACCAATTCGACCGTAACATTCACCCGCACTGGCCCGCTGCCTGAGCTCGCGTGGGTGACGTTTGAGAAATCTACGGATGGCGTCACCGGCTGGACCACGCTCGGCACCGCAAACCGTGTCGGCACGACGGCCAACTGGCAGCTCACCGGCCAGGCGCTCCCGACTGGCTCGGTATACTACCTCCGCGCCCGCGGCGCTGCGCCGACGGGTGTCTATGGCGCTTCGAGCCTCATCGAACATGTCCAGCAGCTCTATCTGCCGCCGACTGCCGCGCTCATCCACCGCTACGCTTTCGATGACGGCACCGTCACCGATCTCGTCGGCACCGATCATGGCACGCTCGTCAACGGTGCCTCGGTCACCGGTGGTCGCCTAGTCCTCGATGGTGGCGACGATCACGTGCAGTTCGCCGCGAAACTCGTGCCCAGCACGGGGCCTTTCTCCGTGGCGTTTTTTGCCCAACAGTTTTCGGCGCAGGGCGGCTTCCGCGAAATCATTTCACAGGGCAGCGCCGGTGGTCCCGGATTCTATGTGGGTCACGACACGACGCGCTTCATCCGGGTGGGGGACAACTGGACCAGCACCGGCCAGGCGTTTCCCAACGACGGTCTGATGCACCACTATGCCGTCACGGGGGATGCGACTGATACCAAGCTCTATATCGACGGCGTGCTCGTGCGGAGCAAAGGCTCGGCGTTGTCCATCACCTCGGGCGGCGACAACACGCGGTTCGGCATGCAGTTTCAGAGCTTCGGCGAAAATTTCCATGGCGCGATCGACGACGTCCGGGTCTACGGTGGCGCGCTGACTGCATCCGAGGTCGCCGCGCTTGCCGGGTCTTCGCTGCCGGTGATTTCCACGCATCGGGGGGACGTCGCCGCGACGGCCGCCGGGGCCAACGTCACCTTCTCGGTCTCCGCGACCGGCGCCGCGCTCGCTTATCAATGGTTCTTCAATGGCACGGCGATC
>JANPIT010000008.1:0-13526 GCA_031425115.1 Opitutaceae bacterium
GAATTTCCGCGGCGCGCGCCGTGCCGTGCTCGCGGTGAAACCCGGCGGTGCGCTCGAGTGGCACACGCGCAGCACGGTCAGCGGGGCGAATACTCTCACGTCCGGCGGCAGCGTGGCGTTTCCGGTCTGGCTGAAGATCGAGCGCAGCGGCGATACCCTCACCGCTTTCCGCGCCGCCGACGCTTCAGGCGCGCCCGGCCCCTGGACGCCCGTCGGCTCTGCGCTCACCCTTACGACCCTCGCCGCGAGCGTCGATCTCGGCCTCGCCGCCACCAACGCGACGCTCAACACCACCGCGTCCGCGATGTTCGACAACGTCGCGGTCGCGCCCGCACCTGCGGGCGCCGTAATCGTCGACGAAGATCTCGGCACACCTGGCGTCGCCGGCAGCACCGTCGTCAACGGCTCCAGTTATACGATAGCGGCGAGCGGCTCCCTCGGCGATGCCGGCCGGTTTCGTTACCAGCAGTTTGTCGGCGACGTGACGATCACGGCGCGTCTCGTCAGCCACACGGGCAGCGCGCTCTCGGCGAAGGGCGGCGTGATGATCCGCGATGCCAGCGCCGATTCTGCCGCCCACGGCATGATGGGCATCGCCCATTACTGGGGCGGCTACTTCACCTGGCGCAACGTCATCGGCGGCTCGGCCGCGACCAGCTACGGCAGCACCTCCGCCAACCCCCAATGGGTCCGCCTCGTGCGCGAAGGCGATACGCTCACCGCCTACCGTGCGACCAATTCAGCGAGCAACACGCCGGGTGCGTGGATTAAGCAGGGCTCGACTCAGGTCTTCAGCGCGGGCGCGCCGGTCCACGTCGGTCTCGCGGTCGACAGCGCCGGCTCGGCGCTCAATACCGTCGTGCTCGACAACCTGAATATCGTGCCGGGCAACCTCGCGCCCGTCGTCGACGCCGGTGCCGGAGGCACGCTCGACGGCACGTCCGCTGTTGTGCTCGATGCGACCGTCACCGATGACGGTGCCCCGAATCCGCCTGGGGCTGTGGCGGTGCAATGGAGCCGGGTCAGCGGTCCCGGCGCCGTGACCTTCGCCCATGCGACCTCGGTGGATACGACCGCGACCTTTTCCGCGGTGGGCGCCTATGTGCTGCGCCTCTCGGTCACCGATGGGGAGGTCAGCGTGTTTGACGACGTCGCCTTCAACGTCCTCTCAATCGAGCCCCCCACGATCGCGACTCCGCCCGCCCAGAGCCAGGTCAGCGAGGGCGCGGCCGCGACCTTCTCCGTGACCCCATCGGGCACGGGCCCGTTCACCTATCAGTGGCGCCGCAACGGCGATTCCATCCCGGGCGCCACCAACCAGACCTACACCCTTGCCGTCGTGGCCCCCGCCCACGCGGGGGCGTACACGGTGGTCGTGAGCCGGGGCGGCGCCTCGGTCGTCTCGGCGGCCGCGGACCTCGCGGTCGTGCCCGAGGGCACGCTCGCGACCCACGCGACGAGCGCCGGCTTTGTCGCCGGCCAGCGTATCACAATTGCCAACACGCTCGCGTTCCCTGGCTCCGCCTCGACGTTGCAGTGGCAGGTGCTGTTGCCCACCGGCTGGACCTTTGTTGGCGAGTCCGGTAGCGGTGCGGCCCTAAAACCCGCGCCCGGCGCCGCGAGCTTGCTCACCTGGTCCTGGACGGCAATCCCGCGCAGCCCGCTCACTTTTACCTACGAACTCGAGGCTCCCGCCGCCGAGACGGTGGCGCGGACGCTCACCGCGTTGGTCGACCTCCAACTCGTGGGACCGTCGGTGCGCCTGCTCGCGCGTCCCGATCCTCTGGTGCTGGCCCCGGCCGCGAGCCTGCACGCCGCCGACACCGACCGGAATCTTGAGCTGAGCCTCTTCGAACTGACGCGCGTGATTGAACTCTACAACACGCGCAATGGCACCGTGCGCACGGGTGCCTACCGGGTGGATGTGACCAGTCTCGAGGACGGCTTCGCTGCGGACGCGGCCCGCTTCGCTGGCTCGACCGCCGTGCTCGCACGTTACCATTCTGCGGATACGCGCGGCGCCACGGCGAACTCACCGCGCGATGGCATGATCGATCTTTTCGAACTCACTCGTGTGATCGAACTCTACAACACCCGCGCCGGCACCGTCCGCACGGGTCGCTACCACGTGCGGGATGGCACGGAGGATGGCTTCGCCGCCGGACCATGAAGCCACCGCTCCGTCGCACTCTGATTTCTCTGGCCGGCATTCTTGCCGTCGGCGCTGGCTGGTTCTGGATCTCCGATTCGCGCGAAGCGCCGCAACGGGGATCTGCGGCGTCGTCCCGAGCCGGTTCCACGGTCCCGTCGCCTAATCGTCCGCTGGCGGTCGGGCCGGTAAATGCTCAGAATGCAATCGGCGCGGATCCGCAGGACCAGAGCCGCGTATCGGCGGGAGCCATCGCGGTCTCGTCGCCGGCGACAGCGCCGCCGTCGGACCCGAATGGGCAGAGGGCAGGGAGTGGCAGCGGCCCGGCAAGCGTGCAGGAAAAAGAGCCCCCACAAAAATCAGCCGCGAGCCGCACCCCGGCGGATGTTTTGTCGCAGAATCTGGATCTCAGGGACCCGCTGAAGCGAGCGGAGGTCGTGCGACAGTTAAAAGAGATCGAAGACGCTCGCAAAAAGGAGGCATGGGAACGGGCGGCGAAAATGGGGATACCGACGCAAGGGATGACGCCGGGCGGCGGACGGTTCGAACTCCAGTATTTCGAGGACGGCAAACCGGTTTATCACGCGAGCGGTAACGCCAATGCTGCGATCTCTACTGCGGCCCACCAGGTGCGCGGCGTGGGACCGTTCAATGTGACCGGAGCCAACATCACCGTTGGGATTTGGGAAGCGGGCGGAATCCCGCGGGTTGCTCACCAAGAATTTGTCGGTCGGATCGCGGTGAAGGATGGCGCCACCGTCGTCACGGATCACGCCACGCACGTCACCGGAACAATCGGGGCTGCGGGCGTCAATTCGGTGGTCAGAGGGATGGCGCCGGGTGCGCGACTTGATGCCTACGACTCGAGTTCAGCCATCTCGGAGATGACCAGCGCGGGGGCCTCTGCGCCGGCTCAGACCGGCCGGCTTTTCATCTCCAATCACTCGTATGGCCCATTGGCGGGTTGGGACGGAACGACCTGGTATGGCAGGTTCACGGACAACGGAAATGCCGCCGATGATATAGAGGACGACTTCGGGAGGTATTCCTCTACATCGCGCGACCATGATAGTCTCTGCTTCGCACTCCCCTATTATTTGCCGGTATTCTCAGCGGGTAACCACCGTAACGATGTGCCGCCGTCGAATGGAAGCAATTGGACGGAATTTATCACCGGCACGGTTCGAGTTTACAACTCAAGCCAGCATCCGGCCGGAGATGGAGTTTACAAGGGCGGCTACGATATAATCGGTGCTCAAGGAGTGGCGAAAAATCTTCTCACGGTCGGTGCCGTCAGTGATGCCGTAACCAGCGGCACGAGGAGCGTCGCGGCAGCCACTCTCACCGCCTTCAGCTCTACTGGTCCGACCGACGATGGTCGCATCAAGCCCGACATCGTTGCCAACGGCGACGGAGTTACATCTACCGGGAGTTCGTCTGACACGGCCAGCTTTACGACGAGTGGCACCAGCATGTCAGCCCCCAATATAACCGGGTCAGCGGCGCTCCTGATCGATTACTACGGCACGCGATTCCCAGGCCAGGCGATGCGAGCCAGCACGCTGAAAAGTCTGATTATCCATACGGCCGACGACTTGGGAAATCCTGGACCCGACTACCGCTATGGCTGGGGACTCATGAATACGAAGGCCGCGGCCGATCTCATCAAGCGTTTCGCCGATGGCGTCGGCAGCGCGAGCGACCAAGCGATCGTCGAAGGCAGTCTAAGCACGACGAATACATCCCGCACCTACACCTACCGATGGAATGGCGTGGACCCGATTCGCGTGACTCTCGGTTGGACCGACCCAGCGGGCGCCGCCACGACGGCGCACGATGATCGCACCAGGAAGTTGGTGAACGATCTCAATGTCGCGGTGACTGGACCAACGGGGACAGCTTACCAGCCCTACATCATGCCCTACGTCGGGGACTGGACGGCCGCGAAATTCACTGCGAATGCGACAACCGGCATAAACACCGTGGACAATCTCGAACAGGTTTTCATCGCCGCCCCGGGTGCCCAGGGCATCTACACGGTGACGGTCAGTCACGCGGGGACGCTTACCAATGGAGCACAGAATTTTTCGCTGATTGTGAGCGGGCAGGTTGCCACGCCCGCGAATGATAATTTTGCCGATCGCGCCTTGCTGACGGGTGTCCCGACCAGCGTCACGGCGTCGAATGCCAACGCCACGAACGAAACGGGCGAGCCCGTGCATGCGCGTTCAACGGGCGGGCATTCGGTCTGGTGGACCTGGACCGCCCCTCAATCGGGCCGCCTCGACGTGAACACGGTCGGCAGTTCATTCGATACGCTGCTTGCGGTGTATACAGGAACGACACTCCCAAATCTCGTCCCTATCGGCTGGGATGACGAGGCGGGCGGGAACAACACCAGTTCGCTTTCGATGTTTGTGACGGCAGGGGTTACCTATGCGATTGCGGTCGACGGTTACCAGGGGGCGAGTGGGCTGGTGAACTTGAATCTCACGCTCACGCAGTCGAACGATCTCTATGCCACGGATTTTGAGGCGTTCACGCTGGGCGCGAATCAACTCGGCGGAAGCAGGGGCTGGCTCACCAGCAATAATTCCTCTGGTGTGACCGGAATTGTGACCTACAATCCTACCGGTCAGGCGGGATATATCGGTTTTAATCCTCCGCCGGCTGGCACGGATTCGGCGCTGGCCTGGCGCCCGCTCGGCTACAACCCGGTCGCTGCTGGCACGCCCGTTCTGCAGTTCAGCGTGGAGATGGCGATCCTCGATTCGACGACGGGCCCGCGCGACAGTTTTTCCTTCATGGTATATAACACGGAGGGTGAGGTGCTGGGCGGAGTGGTTTTCAACAATACCAATCAGCGCGTGCTCCGCTACGACACTGCGACTTCCCACGATGTCGGCGCATTTGCACGCAACACCCGCTATACGCTTCTAGCCACGATCGATTTCGCGACGAACCGCTGGTCGGCGACGCTCGGAGGTGCGACGCTTTTCACCAATCAGCCGCTCAACGCCACCACTCCGGGCCCTGCGCTGACCCTCGGGGACATCGATGCATTCTGGGCCATCACCGTTGGCGGTTCTCCCGGTAACAACTACCTGCTTTTCGACAACTACCGCATCTCTCTCCTGCCGCCCGGGAATACGCCGCCCACGATCTCCGACATCGCTAATCTAGTGATCAACGAAGATGAGCCGAGCGGCCCCCTCGCTTTCACCGTCGGCGATGCGCAAACACCGGCGGGGAATCTGACCACCACGGGCAGTTCCTCCAATCCCACCCTGATCCCGAATTCCGGAGTTTTCGTGTTGGGAAATTCCGCCAATCGCACCGTCTCCATCCAGCCGGCGCCAAACCAAAGTGGCACAGCCACGATCACAATCACCGTGAGTGATGGCTCCCTGGCCGCGAGTGATACCTTCATCGTGACGGTGAACGCCGTGAATGATCCCCCGACCATAAGCGATGTCACGAACCGGACGGTGAACGAAGACACCTCGACGGGGGCCATCGCATTTACGGTGGGCGATGTGGAGACGACCGCGGGCAATCTCACTCTCTCCGTTACTTCCTCGAACCTGGGATTGTTTCCTCTCTCGAATATCGCCTTGGGCGGGTCCGGCGCGAATCGCACCGTAACGCTGACGCCCGCACTCAATCAATCCGGTAACTCGACGATCCGGATCACGGTGAGTGATGGCGCTCGGACGAGTAGTAATCTTTTTGTCGTTGAGGTGTCCGCAGTGAATGATGCGCCCACGATCAGCGACATCGCGAATCAATCGATCGCAATCGGCACGAGCGCGGGGGCCTTGGCGTTCCTCGTAGACGACGCCGAAGTAAGGGCTTCGGGTCTGCTCGTTGGATTGACCGTGACGGGTAGCTCGTCGAATCCCGCGCTGGTGCCGAACACGAACATCGTCTTTGGCGGGGGATATTTCGACCGCACGATTACCGTCACGCCGGTCGCCGGCCAGATCGGGAGTGCGACGATCACGGTCACGGTCAGCGACGGCGGTCTCACGGCTACGGATACGTTCACCGTGGTGGTGAATGCCGTGGTGCCCATGGCGTCGCACGCCGTGCCGGGCGCCAGCTATCTGGCTGGCGGCACGGTGACCGTAAACAACACCGCGGGTTTCCCCGGGGTCGCGAGCCAGTTGAAATGGGAAGTCCTCTTGCCCGCGGGTTGGACTCTGGCCGCGGACGGCAGCAGCGGAGCCAGCACCCGACCGAGCGTGGGACAGGGCGATGTGTTGACCTGGATTTGGACGACGCAGTCGTCGAGCCCCGTGAATTTCGCCTATTCACTTCACGTGCCTGCTGACCAGACCGGAGACAAGCAGCTCGCCGCGATCGTGACCGTGACGCAGGGCGGTTCGCCAACCCAGGTGCTCGCCCAGCCGGACCCGCTCGTGTTGCGACAACAGGGGATACACAGTGCCGACAGCAACCGCGATTTTGAGATCAGCCTGTTGGAGCTCACCCGCGTAATCGAACTCTACAACACGCGCAACGGCACCGTGCGCACGGGCGCCTACCGGGTGGATGCGACCAACCCCGAAGACGGCTTCGCTCCAGACTCAGCCCGCCCCGGCGGCTCGACCGCCGTGCTCGCGCGTTACCACTCCGCGGATACGCGCGGCGCGACGACCGGCTCACCGCGGGATGGGGCGATCGACCTCTTCGAGCTGACGCGCGTGATCGAGCTCTACAACACGCGCGCCGGCACCGTGCGCACAGGTCGATATCATGTTGCTGGCGGGACCGAAGACGGGTTCGCCGCCGGGCCTTGAGCGGGCGGTCTTGCGCCCGGGAGTGATGGGAGATGGCAGAGCGTTCTTCCGTGTCATCTGCTCGCCGTCCTGTGCGCTTGCCCCGGCCATTGCGCTGTTGTCACCTTCAGCCGGGGTTGCATCGCCGCCCTCTACCTCGATCCCCATGAAAACCACCCGCGCGTTCGTTCTTTCGCTCGTCGCTGCGCTGCCGCTTTTTGCCGCCGGCGGCACCGTGGCTGGATTCCCGCGCAGCACACCGGAAGCGCAGGGGCTTTCGTCGGCCGCGGTGCTGGGATTTCTCGATGCGGCGGAGGAGAAAATCGATGCGCTGCACAGCGTGATGATCGTGCGCCGCGGCCACGTTGTGGCCGAGGGCTGGTGGGCGCCGTATGCAGCGGAGCTGCCGCACCAGATGTTCTCGCTGAGCAAGAGTTTCACTTCGACGGCGGTCGGGCTCGCGATCGCGGAGGGCAAGTTCGCGGTGGAGGATCCGGTGTTGAAGTTCTTCCCGGGGGAGGCGCCGGCGCAACCGAGCGCGAATCTCCGGGCGATGCGCGTGCGTGATCTACTCACGATGTCGACCGGTCATCACACCGAGGATCTGCAGAATTTTTCCTACACCTCCGAAGAGAGCGCGGTGAAGCGATTTCTCGCCCTGCCCGTGACGCACAAGCCTGGCACGTTCTTCGTCTACAACACGCCGGCCACTTACATGCTGTCGGCGATCGTGCAGCAGACCACCGGGGAGACGGTGCTGGAGTATTTGCGACCGCGGCTTTTCGCGCCGCTCGGCATCACCGCCCCGACGTGGGAGGCCAGCAGGCAAGGGGTTTCGCTCGGTGGCTTTGGCCTCAGTATCCGCACGGAGGATATCGCCCGATTTGGGCAGCTTTACCTGCAACGGGGTTACTGGCAGGGCAAACAACTGGTGCCCGCCGCGTGGGTCGAGAGCGCGACGTCGCGCTGGATGTCCAACGGCAGCAACCCGGCGAGCGACTGGGAGCAGGGTTACGGGTATCAGTTCTGGCGCTGCCGCTACGGCGTGATTCGGGGGGACGGCGCGCACGGGCAGTTTTGCGTGATCTTTCCCGACCTCGATACGGTCGTTGCCATCACCGCCGGCACGCGCGATCTGCAGGGAGTTTTAAACCAAGTGTGGGCAAAATTGTTGCCCGCCCTGCAAGGCAAGCAGGCTCCACTCGCACCGGACGCGGCAGCTCACGAAAAACTAAAGCAGAAGCTGGCCAGCCTCAGCTTGCGCAGCCCCGTCGCCGTCGCGACACCGGCGCGGGCGAAAGCAATCGCGGGAAAGCGCTACGTATTTCCAAAGAACAGCCACGCGATCGAATCGATCACACTCACCCCGTCGTCCACCGATCCGCGGTTGACCGAGGTGGTGATAAAGCTCGGCGGCGTAGAACAACAAACGACCGCGCAAGCCGGCGGCTGGTGGCCTGGCAAACTTGCCGTGGGCCCCGACCAAGTGCCGGTCGCGTCGAGCGGCGCATGGACGTCCGGCGACACCTTCACGCTCGATATCGTGCGGACGCATACGCCGTTTGCGACGCGCTATGCGCTGCAGTTTGCCGACGATCACGTGGCGATGACCGTGGAGCCAAACGTCGGGCCGCGACCTGTCGCGGGTGCGGCACTTATCGGTCGTCAACAATAGGCGAGGGGCGGAGTGCGGGGCGGGGTAGGGCGCGGCCGCCGGAGCGGTATCGGGGCGCGATGGAAAATTAGTCCGCGGACTGCGAGGCGGGCAACGGGTCGACTGACCGTGGGATTGCACGCGCCCGTGCCGTCCACCATGAGGGTGCGCATGAACCGCGCGCGTCTCTTTGCCTTTATATTGTTTTTGCTGGCGGTCAGCGGTCTCCCCGCCGCTGCCGTGAAGGACCGCGAAGGCGCGGTGCGCGGCGACAAGGCGGCGATGGAGAACGACCCGCGCTGGATCTACAACGACGTCGAACGCGGTTTCGCCGAGGCGAAGAAATCGGGCAGGCCGCTGCTCGTGGTGCTACGCTGCATTCCGTGCCTCTCGTGTGTGGCCCTCGACGCGGCGGTGTTGCAGGAGCCGTCCCTGTCGCCGCTGCTGGACCAGTTCGTTTGCGTGCGGCTGATCAACGCAAACGCGATCGACCTGCAGCGGTTTCAGTTCGATTACGATCTCTCGTTCTCGACGCTGATCTTCAACGGCGACGGCACGCTATATGGCCGCTACGGTTCGTGGCTGCACCAGGTCGATCCGGATGCGCGCGAGACGGTCGGTTATCGCAAGGCGCTCGAAGGCGCGCTGGCGTTGCATCAGGGCTATCCGGCGAACCGCGCGACGCTGGCGGGGAAGCAGGGCGGACCGACTCCGTTCAGGACACCGGTCGAGATTCCGGAGTTGGCGAAAAAATACGGGCGCGAGCTAAACTGGGGCGGCAACGTGGTGCAGAGTTGCGTGCACTGTCACCAGGTGGGCGAGGCCTTCCGCGCGTCGTTTCGCGACAAGGGCGAGGCAGTGCCGGTGGAGACGATTTATCCGATGCCGGCGCCGGCGACGATTGGCCTCACGCTGGCGCCGGATCACGCGGCGAAGGTCGCCGCAGTCGCGCCGAAATCGATCGCGGACGCCGCGGGTTTGCGCGCGGGAGACGAGTTCGTGTCGTTCAACGGCCAGCCGCTGATCTCGATCGCGGATTTTGCGTGGGTGCTGCATCGCGCGCCGGCGAGCGGCACGCTGCCGGCGGTGGTGAAGCGGGCGGGAAAGAATGTGACCTGCACCGTGGCGCTGACGGCGGGCTGGCGGCAGAAATCGGACATCTCGCGGCGTGTCGGCACCTGGTCGATGCGGGCGATGGCCTTCGGTGGGTTGACGCTGGCCGATCTCGACGATGCGGCGCGCAAGGCCAAGGGCCTGCCGGGCGACACGATGGCGCTGCTCGTGAAGGGCATGGGGCAATTCAACAAACACGCCGCCGCGAAGAAGGCCGGATTCCTGAAGGATGACGTGATCGTGACGATTGACGAAATGAAAGCGCGGATGACGGAAGGAGAACTGATCGGCACGCTGTTGGCGGCGCGCAAGGCGGGTGAGTTCGCGAATGTCACGGTGCTGCGCGGGAGCGAGCGCGTGACGCTGAGGCTGCCCATGCAGTGAGGAGTTCGGCGAGAGGGCGGCAGGACCGCGCCCGATCGCGATCGCGCGATTGACGTTGTTACTTGGATTTCGCCGCGGGCAACGCCACCTGAAACACCGGTTGGTCCATCGTGACGGGAGACCATCCAATATCCTCACCGCTGGCGCCGGTGACGACGACCGTCGCGACATGGCCGTCGACGAGGTAGCCGAGATAGTCAGCGGTGACCCGCAGTGGGCTGGTGGTGGGCTTCGCGTAGATCAGGGTGAACGTGATGTCGGCGTCGCCGCTGATCCTGGCCTCGCCGGAAACGAACTTGAGCGGTTTTCCGCCGTCCGAGAGCCGTATCAGATCCGATGCTACGGCCCGGAGCTTGGGAGCGAAGTCGGCGTAGTTCTCCGGCGTGATCGCCGGGAGTTGTTTCGCGTTGGGCAAGAGGTCGTGCGCCGATGACCGCGCAAGGGTGAGCGTGATTTCGAGCTTGTCGGCGAGGAGCTTCGCTTCGGCCCAGCTCGAGTAAATGTCGTGAGCGTGGAGCGGGAGGGTGAGGAGGGCAAAGAGAACGAAGAGACGGATTGAGGTGGAGCGGCTTGTCCTCAAGACGCTGGTTTGGGGAGCGTGCGCAGTTTCTGAAAGCGCGTTGGGGTCAACGCGCTCCACCTCAGAAACGGCGCTCACTTTTCCCCCAGGTAATAGCTCACCTGTGGCACATGAGCGTAGCCCATTGTGCGAAAGCAGACGCTGTGACGATAGATGGGATCCTGCATCAAGCATGTGCGTCGATCCTGGGCCGGAATTGTGGTGCTGTAAATTCGGAGCTCACCGTTGGTGAACGTGACGATTTCTTCGCGCCAGTCGCCGAGGATATCCGCCACCTGCTGCACCTGGCCCTGGATGCCAGGCGTGATGGGTTGCAGCGCGCCGTCTTTCCATTTGCCGATGGAGCGGCCGCGAGTGGCAGGCGGGACCGCGGGGGAGGGCGCTTCACCGGTTTTCGTGGCTTCGGTCGCGCCACGGTCACCGCGGCCACCGCCACCCACTCCGCCGCTGCCGAGTTGCTCGCGGAGGAGATCGCCATCCCACCACACGAGTTCACTGGTGGAGGGCACAGGGCCAGGGATTGGCTCGCCCTTTGCGGTGTAGAAAAGCTGTTTCAGACCCTTGTTGATCCACACTTCCATCCCAGGGTATTTCGGGTCGATGTCACCGACGGCGACCTGGTCGATTGCGTTGTCGAGGTGAGGCTCGCGTGCGCCCCAGAGCATATCGCCGCTGCGGGCATCGCGCAGATTCACCCCGAGCTGGGGCTGAGCGTCTTCGCAGATGTAGGCGATCTCGAGGCCGGGCCGCGACGGGTCGATATCGGTCAGATACATCCGGTCGCCGTGCCCAAGCCCCGTGCTCCAGAGCGAGCGGCCGTCGTGACTGATCGCGATCGCGCCGTTGAAAATCTCGTCCTTCCCATCGCCATTCACATCGCCCACCTGCAGCCCGTGCGCGCCCTGGCCGTGAAAAAGAAACGGCGCGCGTTCGTTGGTCCAACGCCAGATCTTTTTCAGCTTCCTGTTTTCGAGGGTCCACGCGTCGACTTTCATCATCCCGTAGGTGCCGCGCACGGCGAGGACGGCGGGGGTCTTGCCGTCGAGATACGCGACGCCCATGAGGTGACGGCTCGCGCGGTTGCCGGTGTTGTCGCCCCAATCCTGCACGGTGCCGAGTTCGATCCAGTCCGCCTTGTCGATGAGCTCACCGGTTTCGCCGTTGTAGACGGCGAGCCATTCCGGGCCTTCAAGCGCGTTGCCGGCGCGGGCACCGGGGAGCGCCTCTTCCAGCGTGGCGGCAAACGGCTTCGTGCGCAGGCAGAGCTCGGCTTTGTTATCGCCATCGAGATCGCGGACGACGAACGGCGTCCACCACACGCCCATGTCGACGTTCCAGCCGAGATCGAGGCGCCACATGAACGCGCCGGTCTTCCCGTTGTAGGCGTCGAACTTGTAGGTGCCGCGGCTCACACTGGTGCGGCCCGGGTCTTTGCCTCCGCCCGGCCATTTTACGATGAAGTCGTAGACGCCATCGGCATCGAGATCACCGACCGCGGTCATCGAAATGCTGGTGACGTCGTCTTTGAGTTTGATCGCGCGGTAATTTGCGCCGGCGGTCGGGCGGGCCAGCCCGACCGCAGGGGACGTATCCAACTCGCGGTTACCCATTACTGCGCGCACGCTCCAGGTGTTGGGCTGATCAAGCGGCGCCTGGGCGTCGACGAAGTCGCAGGTCTTCGCGATGGGATGGGCGGTGATCTTCACGGGCGCGGCACCGGCCGTGCTGCGATAAACGTGAAACGCGACGTTGGCCGGATCACCTTTCAGCAGGCGCCAGCTCACATAGACTTTCTGCCCGGCGCTCGCGAGTGCCACGACGCCGCGGTCGATTTTTTCCTCGATGCGCTCCTTCGCCCAACCCAGCGGCGTGCCTTCGCGGTAAAGGGGATTTACGGCGTAGAAATTGAGATTGGGATAATTCTCCTCGGGTGTGAGTTCGCGGATCTCCGAATCGTTGCGCGCGCCGGGCGTCGTCCCGCGCTGCATCGCAGTGGGATTCGCGGGTGGGGCCGGCTGGGCAAGAGCGAGGGTGGCAGCGGCGGCAAAAGCGCCGGTGAGACACAGGGGAGGGAGACGAAAGGCGGTGGACATGGGGTGGGGCGGGTTGCGCGCGAGCGTTGAAGGCGAAGAGGGAAGCTCACTTCTTGGGGCGACCGTAGTGATGTTTGGTCGTTTCGGCAACGGCGCGGCTTGGTCCAGATAGCTCTGGGTGCGGCAGCCGGTTGCAGGCGGTGTTTTGCCAGGAGATCGCGGTGGCATTGCCCTGCGCGTCGTGGAGTTTCTGGGGTTTGAATTCGGTTGAGCCATCGACGCGCGCGGGCAGGCACTTCGACACGCGGAGGGAGGCGTCAACCTCCCTTTGGCATCCGTGGATAAACCGGTGAGTCGTTAAATGGGTGCTACACCGACCTGTCTCCGAAGCGGCAATACGCTAGGCTGAACCCGTGAACGATTTGACCCCTATTTTGATCGCTGAAGACAGCGACGATGACTTCTTCTTCTTTCGGCGCGCCCTCCGGGCGGCGCAGGTTGAGAATCCGGTGCTGCGTTTTCGTGACGGCAGCGAGTTGGCCCGCTTCCTTGATTCGATCCCGGACGAGGAGTTCAAGCCTGCCAGCCAGCCCTGGCTGTTGTTTGTCGATCTCACGATGCCGTTGATGAACGGGTTCGAAGTGCTGCAGTGGTTAAAGGGATGGAAGCACGCCGATAAGATGCGCGCCATCGTGCTCTCAGGATCGCATCGTGAGGATGATGTGAAGCGCTCGCTGAGTCTCGGCGATCGATCACCTCGTGAAGCCGATTACCCCTGCGGTGCTCGGTGCTATCGTGATGGATACGACGAAACCGCTGCACGCCTGAGCGG
>JANPIT010000009.1:0-5787 GCA_031425115.1 Opitutaceae bacterium
TACCTCGACTTCGCCGACATCGATGGCGACGGGCGAGGGGACATCTTGCTCGGCGACTCCGGCGGCGGGACTTTTACCTGGTGGAAACGCGGCGCGCCCGGGGAGCCGTGGACGAAGCACCGCATCGCGCAGGAGAAAGGCGCGACCAACCTCCGCGCCGTCGACGTCGATCGCGACGGTCGCATCGACGTCGTCGGTGCCGCCGGTCACGGCAAGGGCGTCTTCTGGTTTTCCGGTCCGGGTTGGACGAGGCACATCATCGACGCCGATCTCGCCACGCCGCACGCGCTGGCCGTCGGCGACTTCGACGGCGATGGCGACACGGATGTCGCGGTGGCCTCCTACACGGCCTTCATCACGCGCTGGTATGAGAATGACGGCCGCGGAAACTTCACGCCGCACGACATCGACACCGGCAACAAGCAGCAGGCCTACGATCTCAAGGCCACCGACCTCGATGGCGACGGGCGCGTCGATTTGATCCTGGCCGGGCGCGAGTCGAAGAACGCAGTCGTTTATTTCAACCGGAAGTAGTGCCGTCGGATTCAGACGTAGGCCGGGCGACGAGGGGCGTGGTGCCGCGCTTGAGTTCTGCGCGCCGGTCCGGTTGGTTGAGTGCACCCCGATCGCTCGCTTCGCCGCGGGCGACTCAACCCCGATTACCCATGCTCTTCTTGCCGCTGCCGGGATCGCGTCGCCACACGCTCATTCTGCTCTTTGGGGCGCTGACGCTTGTCTTCTCACTCCTTGCGCCCACGTGGGCCGCTGCGCCGGCCGCTGCTTCGCCGAGCGCCCACGCCACGGGTTCCGAGACGACCGTGCAACTGTCACCCTTCCTCGTTTCCTCCGAAGGCGACGACGGTTACCGAGCGACCAACACTCTTTCGGGCACGCGCATGAACGCGTCGCTGTTTCACACGCCCGCCGCGATCTCCGTGCTGACGAAGGAATTTCTCGACGACATCGGCGCTGAGAACATCTCGGACATGTTCAAGTTCGCGATCAGCTCCGACAACGAGCGCACCGAACAGGCGGGCGGGCTCGCGCAGGCGTTCGACGTGCGCGCGACGATCCGCGGCTTCACCGAGTCGATCATGACGCGCGACTATCTGCCGAACATGGTCCAGAGCCGCGGCGTCCTCGCGAACGATCGTTTCAACGTCGACCGCGCCGATGTTTCCCGCGGGCCCAACTCCATTCTCTACGGTGCGAGCCGGCCCGGTGGCGCGTTCAATCTCACGTCGAAGCGCGCGGTCCTCAACGGCCGCCAGAAAAGCGCGACCGTCACCGCCGGCAGTTACAGCAAGCTGCGCAGCGAGGTGGATTTCGCGTTTCCGCTCATCAAGGACAAGCTCTCGCTCCGCACCAACGCCGTATGGGACGATCGCGATGGCTGGTGGAATTTCGAGATGGCTAAACAAAAGGGCGTCGCCGCCGCTGTCACGTATCAGCCGTTCAAGGTCACTCAAGTCCGCGCGGGCGTCGAGCGGATGGATCGCGAGCAGGTGGCCGGCAACGCGTTTCCGCATGCGGATTTTGGCTATTCGCGCTGGGTGAAGGCAGGCGCGCCCCAAGCGCCCAATCCGCTTCAGCCCGGCACAAACCCGGCGCCGACGCTTCTCCGGACCATCAACACCCTGCAGACGGTATACGCACCGCAAATACGCGCGCAGCCCTTCCGCCTCTCGACCACCGGTGCCGACATGCGGCCCGATTTGGCGGGCACGCAAGCGCCCGGGTTCTGGGAAACGATCAGCGGTGGCGCCGCGCCCTCGGCCGGCACGGTCGACGACCCGTTCTATGGCCAGGTGATGCCGGAGAATGCCTACCTCGCCGGTCCCGGCCGCAGCTCGAATTACGACTACACGCTCGCCTCCGTCTTCATCGACCAGCGTATCGGCGGTCTCAACGTCGAGGTCGGCTACGCCTACACGCGGTATTTCCGCGCCTTCACTCAGCCGAACGCCAACGCCATCGGCGACCCCAATCCGGTTCTGCCCGGCGCCTACTACGCCGATGGCGACTCGGTCATCGCGGCCGGTCGTCTGCCCGGGACTCTCCTGCCGGACATTGCCCGCGCCAATCCCTTCGTCGGCCTGCCCTACGTGCAATCGCAGGTGATTCAGCAGCACTTCGACCAGCGCAGTGAAACCTATCGCGCCAGCGTCGGCTACGAGTTCGATTTCACGAAGCGTCGTGCGTGGTTCGGCCGCCACAGCGTCGCCGGCTCCTGGCAGAAGGATTCCTATCTCTTCGGGAATGGCCAGATGAGTGAATACAACCTCGCGCCCAACAATTCCCAACCGCTCGACTCCGCAACGAACATCATCCTGCGTCGCACCTATCTCGATTTCGCCAGTCCTGGCGGACCGCGCGGTGCGCTCGATCCGTGGAAAAATCCCATCCCCGAAGCGCCCGGCATGAAAGCGGGCTTTGCGTGGAATGCCGAGTTCCCGTGGACCACCACGAAGAGCAAGAGCGCCATGCTCGCGCTGCAGAGTCGGTTTCCGCGCGACCAGGTCGTCCTCACCGCGGGCTACCGCCGCGATCGCGTCGAGATCAACGAGGCCACGCTCGGCGCCGAACGCCTGCCGCGCGCCACCAATCTCCACCTCACGCGCACGTATCGCTTTATTGATGACACCATCACGCGCTTCAAGGGCAGCACGCGCACGATCGGCGCCGTCATCACCCCGCGGCCGTGGGTCGGCCTGACCTACAACCGCTCTGAAAGTGTATTCCCGCAGGGGAATTTCCGGAACATCTACACCCGCGTCCTGGATCCGATCGAGGGCTCCGGCCACGACTACTCGGTGCGCTTCAACCTGCTCGGCGGCCGGCTCGGCGCTGCGGTGAACCAATATCGTGCGGTTGGCGCGAATCAGTTTCAGCCCGCGCTCAATGCCCCGAAAAACTCGGTCGTCAATGCGGCCAACGGCGCACTCACGACACTCCGCGCCCGCGGCCAGCCGCTGCCCGCGATCGTCGCGTCTCACGGCATCACGCTGCTGAGCACCGATTCGCGCGACGCCTCCGACTTCGTCGGCCGCGGCACCGAGATCGAGCTGACCGGGCGTCTCGCCCGCGGCTGGAGTGTCTCGGTCAATTTCAGCCGCAACCAGCTCGAACAGTCGAACATCGCGACGGACGTGAACGACTTCCTCGCCGCCGTGAAGCCCGACTGGGCGACCAGCCGCACCACGCTCGACGACACGCTCGCCGCCGTGGCGACTTTCGTGCGGGCCCGCGACGGCACGCCGCAGCGCGACTTTGTCACCAACCCCGCCACGTTCGCCGATGTCTACGCTTATTCCCTGTCTGTCATCGACGTGTTTAACCGCGGCACGGGGAAGGCGCCGTTCACCCACGTCGGCGAGATGGCCAACGCCTTCACGAGTTACCGCTTCGCCGACGACGCGCCGTCCGTGCTCAAGCGCGCGCGCGTCGGTCTCGGCGCCAACTACCGCGGCCCCGCGGTCATCGGCTACGATGCCACCAACAACGACGCCGTCATTCTCGGCGAAAGCTCCGTCTACTTGAACGGCATGCTCGGCAAACGCTTCCCATTGCGCCGGGGCCAAGCGCTCGACGTGCAGCTCAACGTGGAAAACCTCCTCAACAACAACGAGCGCCTGCCGTATTCCGCGGCCACCCCCGGGAACGTGGTCCGGTTCATTCTCCCGCGCGTGCGGCAGACGTGGAGCCTGAGGGCCACGTATACGTTTTGACGGTGTAACTTGGCCGAGGTTGAGCGGCTTGACCTCAAGCCGCTGGTTTTGGAGGAGTTCGAACTTCGCTCCCGGCGTTTGGGAGCGCGGAAGCGGCTTGGGGTCAAGCCGCTCCACCTTTGGCCTGCCTCGTTGCTTCCCTGCCTGAACTAAACTTGCGACCTTTTCGATTCCTCGCTTCATCTTCGAATAAGATGTTCGCCGTTGCTTCCGACTCCGCGCCCACCCGATGCCGACCCGCGTTGTCGTCTTTGTTCGCCGGTCTCGCGTGGTTCGGACTCGCGGCCGGGTCGCTTGGCGCGGCTGAGGCGCTCGACTATAACCGCGATATCCGGCCGATCCTTTCCGAGAACTGTTTTGCGTGTCACGGGTTCGACGAGAAAGGCCGCAAGGGCAAGTTGCGGCTCGATCTAGCGGAGTCCGCGCTGGCGGAGCGGGAGGGCGTCGTGCGCATCAAGCCCGGCGATCCCGCGGCCAGCGAAGTTTGGCAGCGGATTATCAGCCCGCACGCGGACGAGGTGATGCCGCCGCCCGAAGCGCACACGAAACTCACGGACGCGCAGAAACAGAAAATCAAAGCGTGGATCGAGCAGGGCGCGAAGTATGCGGCGCATTGGGCGCTCGTCGCGCCGCGGAAGGCGACGGTGCCAGTTCTCAGTAATCAGTCGTCAGTCAGCAGTATTCAGTTATCGGGCACGCGTCCCTCACTGATTACAGATGACTATTCACCGATCGACGCTTTCGTGCGCGCGCATCTCGTAGAAAAAGGAATGACGCCTTCGCCCGAGGCCGATCGTGCGATGTTGATCCGGCGCGTATCGCTCGATCTCACGGGATTGCCGCCGTCGGCGGAAGAGGTCGAGGCGTTCGTGCGCGACCGGGACCCGGCGGCCTACGCGAAGCTCGTCGACCGCCTGCTCGGGAGCGTGCATTTCGGCGAACGCATGGCGCTCGAGTGGCTCGATGCCGCGCGGTATGCCGACACCAACGGTTTCTCGATCGATGGCGGGCGGCACATCTGGCTCTGGCGCGATTGGGTGATCCAGGCCTTCAACGACAATCTGCCCTACAATCGTTTTCTCGTGGACCAGCTCGCGGGCGATCTCATTCCCGATCGCACGGAGGCGCAGCTCATCGCGACCGGTTTTCAGCGCAACAACATGGTCACGCACGAGGGCGGCACGATTCCCGAGGAAAATCTGACCAACTACAACGTCGACCGCGTGAAGACGCTCGGCGAAGCCGTCCTCGGACTGACGCTCGGGTGCGCGCAGTGCCACGACCACAAATTCGATCCGATCACGCAGAAGGACTACTTCGGCATCTACGCGTTTTTCAATACCCTCAGCGACAAGGGACTCGATGGAAACGCGGGTATAAATCCTGGTCCAATGGCGAAAGCGAAAACAGTTCTTCGCTCCTCCGAGGAGCCGGCGCTGCGTCGTGAGATTGCGGGGCTGGAGGCGGAGTTGGCCCGACCCGACGCTGCCGTCCTCGCACGTTGGGAGACCCGCGAGCGGGCGCTGCTCGCGATGCGTGGACAAGGGACAAAGCTGTATCCGGTGGTCGTAAATAAAGTTTCCACGCCGAATCGCGGTTCCGGCTTTGAGGCCGAGGACGGCAATCGCGTGCGGCTGAAAGAGCCGGGGGCGATGGGCGCCTTCGATATTGCGACGACCCTACCGAAAATCAGCGAACCGATCACAGGGCTGCGCGTGGTGTTTCATCCGGTGCCGGAGTTGCCGGGCGGCGGCTGGGGCTATGGTCCGTCGATGCCCGCTCGACCGCGCGCCAAGGCGAAACAGGCGACGCCCGCCGCGGCGGCAGCGGCGGGGGAAGGCGCGACGGAAGAGGGTGCGCCGAAGAAAGGCACGTTCATGCTCACCGCGATCGCGGCGACGGCGGATGCGGTCGCGGGCGACCAGATCAATTTGCATAAGCTGCACCCCATCGCGCGCGTGACGGCGAATTCCTGGGAAGCCGCGAACCCGCCGTCGGGTTGTCTCGATCCGCGCGACGATGGCTGGTCGCCTGACCTCGCCACGGAAGGCCCGGTGCA
>JANPIT010000010.1:0-2178 GCA_031425115.1 Opitutaceae bacterium
TGCAGCCAGGTTTCCACCGCGGGTGCGCCTTCTTTTGCTTTCCATTGTTCCAAGAGGACGCGGTAGCCCGCGGTGCTGGTTTCACCGGCGCGGAGGAGCGTCGTGTTGACGCCCTCCAGCCAGCGAAACGCCTCCTGTGGATTTTCGGGGGTAATCCGGCGAGTCACCTCGGTAATGACTCCGTGATCGAAGTAGGGCTGGGCGACGTGCTGATTCATCCAATTCAGGGCATCTGAAACGGTGCCGCTCACCATCGCCTGGTAGATTCGCATCGATGAATAGTCGTGAACGACGTTCCTCAGGTAGCGTTCCTTGAGCCGGCCGTTTTCCGCCGCACGCGCGATCATGCCTTCCACCAGTCGCTGCGCCCCATCGATGCCGACCGAACGAAGCGCTGAGGTGACGAGCTCGGTGGTATATTTACTGCGATCCTTCGCCGGCTGTTCTTCCAGCGTTTTGACCGCCAGATCGGGTTCGGTGAGCGCCAAGCCGCGGATGGCTGCGCCCATGAGCCTACTACGTGCCTCCGGACCGGCGTCGCGCCCGAGCCACTGCAGGGCCTCCACCGGATGCTTCGACGCCCAGCCGATCATTGCTTCGTTCGAGACCCATCTGAGCGTTGCTTCGCTCGCATCTCCGCCCCAGCCGGCCTTGAGAAAATAATTCACGGCATCCAGGCCCGCGACCTCGCCAGCGCGACGCACGAATACCTCGACCAGCTGGGGGTGCCCCAAGCCGGTGCGCTTGCGCTCCTCCCCGAACCCTTGCAGGACCTCGCGCCAGTTGTCGCGCGTGAGCTGCTGCAGGACGCCCGCGAAGGCAAAATACCCCTCGGGCAGTTTGCCGTTTTGCAGCGCTGCCAAGGTTCCGGCCAGCACTTCGCCGCGGGCGGGCGGCGGGCGGGTCGCATCTGCGACGGACGCCGTGACCGTGAGGCCGGCCTGCGCCGCTTCGGCTACAACGCTGCCGCGGCGCTTTCCCGTCGCGACGTTTTCTGGATTCAACCTGGCCAATCGCTGCTGGGCGACGGCGGCGTCTTCGCGCAATTGAGAAATCGTGCGCTGTTGCGTAACGAGACCGACGGCCCCTGCGAGCACCAGGCCCGCGGCGATTCCAGCCTGAAGTTTTGTCATGGCAAAAAAGGTAGCGACGCCCAAGCCCGCAGCGCTGCCCGTTAGCAGCGCTGCGCCGGTGACGCTCGCCAGCAACCCGGCTGGCGCCGCCGATACCGGCTGGCTCGCGAGAAGCGCGGCGAGCGCGGTGGACGTGGAAGCGAGTCCGTGAGGGCGCAAGAGATCGCGCAACTTGGCGAGCGCACGATCAATGCGTTTCCGTGCGGCATCTTCACTCAAGTCGACCATCGCTCCGATTTCCCCGAATGATCTACCCTCGAAGAATCGTAATAAAACCGCCTCGCGATCGCGGGCGCTCAGTTGATCCATGGCGGAATCCAACACGGGCCGAAGTTTGGACCAGTCCGCGGAGCCGCCGGCTTCGGATTCGATTTGCTGCATGTGACAGGCCTCCTCCTCGCGCGTGCGGCGGCGTTTCTCGCCCCGGACGATGTTGATGACGGCGTTCCGCGTCGCAGTGTAGAGCCAGCCGCCGAGCACGGGGTAGCGCGCGACGTGACGCGCATCGCGCGCCAGCGCACAAAACACCACCTGCGCGACATCCTGAGCGTGATGAGCATCGTGCCCGAGACGGCGGAGCGCGGTGGAATAGACCAACGGCAAATGGCGCCGCACCACCTCCGCAAATGCGTCATCGTCGCGATTCGCGACATATCGATGCAGAAGTGTGCGGTCGTCAGTCACTGGGATACCCATAAACACACCGCGGAATCCGAAACCGGACAACAAATCTCGCCCCCGCCGGCTAATCGACGCCACCGCGAGTCACCGCATCGCCCAGACGGCCACGAACCACGCGCGGGCTCCGGCGGGCAGACCTGTTGCAGTTTCAAACTGAGAAAGTGCCCCCGCCTGCATCGTTGACAGGCCGGGCACCCACCCTATTGCCTCTCGCCTTTCGCGCGCTCGCGCCTCGTTCATTTTTTCGCAACCAAACCACCCTCACATGGCCGTAAAATCCAAAGCCAAGAAACCCGCCGCGAAGGCCAAGTCCTCCGCTAAAAAGCCCGTCAAATCCGGCAAATCCGCTCCGGCGACCAAGTCT
>JANPIT010000011.1:0-13190 GCA_031425115.1 Opitutaceae bacterium
ATGTCGTTGTGCCAGGTTTCCAGATACGCGCAGCCGGAGCCCTTGCGTTTGCCGCCCTGGTTGACGGCGACGAGCTGGTCGTTGTGCAGCTTGAGGAAGGGAATGACGCCCTGGCTCTCGCCGTTGGTGCCGGCGATGTAGGCGCCGGTGCCGCGCACCGCAGTCCACGAGCCGCCGAGGCCGCCCGCCCACTTGGCAAGGAAGGCGTTGTCGGCGATGCCGCGCAGCATGATGCTCTCGATCGTGTCGTCGACGTAGTAGAGATAGCAGGACGAGAGCTGCGAGTGGAGCGTGCCGGAGTTGAAGAGCGTCGGCGTGCTGCTGCAGAAGCGGCGGCTCTTGTAGAGTTCGTAGAGCCCGGCGACGCGGGCTTCGCGATCGCCCTTTTCGTCGAGCATCAGGCCCATCGACACGCGCAACCAGAAGAACTGCGGCGTCTCGATGCGGCGCGAGGTCTTCTTGGTTTTGTCGATGATGAGGTAGCGGTCATACATCGTCTGGATGCCGAGGAAATCGAACTCGAGGTCGGAGGACGGATCGAGCGCGGCGCCCAGCTTGGCCAGATCGTAGTCGAGCAGGCGCGGGTTGAGGCGCTTGATCGCGACGCCGTGCTCGAGGTATTTCTTGAACGCGCGCTGGTGGGCGGCCTTGAGTGCGCCGATGCCATCGGTGTCGATGCTCCAGCCCAAGACTTCCTCGTAGATATAAGTAAGCTGGATACGGCCGGCGAACTTGGCAAAGTCCGCGTCCTTCTCGATCAGCGTCTTCGAATTGAGGACGATCGTGGCATCGAGGTCCTTCTGGGAAATCTGGTCGTAGACGGAGCGGCGCAGCTCGGCTTCGATCTCGTCGTTGGAAAGGCAGAGGTCGAGGCCGATGCGGGCGAACTCGATGCGCTTACGCAGGTCGGCGCCGTCCCAGAACACGTTCGAGCCATCCGCTTTCTTGACGACGATCATCGACGCCTGGCCGACGGCCGGCGCGACGACCGTGTCGAACGGTGCGTCGGACTCGCTGCCAACATCCTGGCCGATGCCAGCCTCGCGCGCGACGGCGCGCTGCGCGCGGAAGAGGATGTAGGCCTCGGCGACTTTGTAGTGCCCGGCCTTCATGATCTCTTCCTGCACCATGTCCTGAATTTCCTCGATGTGGACGAACGACTGTTTGGAAGAGTGGACGCGGGCGGAGACGGTGCGGGTGATGGCAACGGCGGGCGCGGAGTCGCGCTGCAGCGAGAGGAAGGTTTTGCGGACGGCGATTTCGACCTTCTGCTCGTTCCAAGGCACGACTTGGTTGTTGCGGCGGATGACGCGGAGCGTGGAAGCAGCGGCGGCCTCGCGGTTGATCGCGATCTTGCGGGCGCGATTCAAGAGGAGGCTCTTGGCGACGAAGTAGGCGTTGTTGTCGACGAGGGTTTTCTCGAGAAGCTCGTAAAGCGCGTCGAGTGAGAGGCGGACGGGAGACTGCGTGCGAGCGAGGCCGGTGAGATTGGCCGCAACTTCACGGCAAATCTTGGTCACCCAAGCGCGGTTGGCGTCGTTGAAGATATCCTTCTCGCCCTTAGCGAGGTGGACGTTGGTCAGGGCCTTGCCGAGCGTGTCGGCGACCTCGGCGAGCGCGAAACGCTCTTCGCCATGCGGGCACAGGAGGACGACATGCGGCACCTCGATCGTCTCGGCGGTGAGGACATCACGCCAGGCGTAGTGCGGCTTCTGTTCAATGGGGGCGTGGACGGTGCGTTTGAGGGCGAGATCAGTGGCGACGGAAGGAGTGCTCATGGCGGGCGAAATCGAGGGACGAGGGCGGTGGAACGAAGCGGCGGGCGCGGGTGGAAGGACGGAAAAGGGAGGAAGCGGGGATCAGTAATCAGTGATCAGTAATCAGTTTTCAGTTTTCAGTTTTCAGCGGTCGGCGATGAGCATCGTCACTGAGGCAGCGTGGCTACTGATGACTGAGCACTGATTACCGATTACTGATCGCAGGCTAATGGAGACGGGAAGGCCGTTGCGTGAGCCGGAAAGAACGGCGGCGCAACGGCGCGGAAACAACGCGTGGGGTAAGGCGCGGTCGAAGAAAGAAGCTGGGGAAGTAGAGTGAGGCCTAAGTGCCGGAGGTTAGCTCGCACGCGAGCATCGAGGTCAGCGCGCGCGAGCGGGCCGACCCAACCTTCAGAAACTCAGAGCTCGTCGTCGTGCGCGACGTTGAGCGAAGAGGCTTTTTGATATTCGGTGACTCGACCCTCGAAGAAGTTTTGCTCCTTCTTGATGTCCATCATCTCCGCCAGCCAAGGCAACGGGTTCTTGGCGCCAACGGCGAGCGGGGCGAGACCGCAGCCTTCGAGGCGACGATCCGCGATGTAGTCGATGTAGGTCAGAAATTCCTCGATCGCGAGGCCCACCGCATTCACGGGCAGGCAGTCGCGAATGAACTCTTTCTCCAAGGCGATGGCTTCACGCATCAGCCCGCGCAGCTCTTCCTTGAACTCGGCCGTCCAGATCTCGCGGTTTTCCTCGACGAGATCCATGAACAGATTCCGGAAGACCTCGATGTGGTTGGACTCGTCGCGCAGCGTGTAGCGGAACATCTGGCCGATGCCGGGAAACTTGTTCTGCCGGTAGAGCGAGAGGATCATGCCGAAGAGCCCGTAAAACTGGGTGCCCTCCATGCACTGACCGAAGACGAAGATATTTTTCGCGAGCAGCTTCTTGTTCTCCGGGAGCGTGAGATCGATGTCGCGGCGCAGCTCCTTGGAGACCTTGGTGACAAACTCGTTCTTGCGGACGATCGTCGGGACATCCTCAAACATCGCCTCGCACTCGTGCGGATTGATCTGCAACGAGGAGATCATGTAGAGCAGCGAGTCGGCGTGGATGTTTTCTTCGTGCGCGTGCCGGCCGAGGACCAGCTTCAGCTCCGGCGCAGTCACGAGCTCGCGCACCACATGCTGGATGTTGTCGCCGACGATGCCTTCCGCAGCCGAGAAATAACCGATGCCCATGCGGATGATCCAGCGCTCGACGTCGGAGACGACTTTGTCGTCGCGCCATTGCTCGATGTCCTTGCCCATCGGGATGTCCTCCGGCTCCCAGTGATTGGCCTTCATCTTCCGATACAGGTCGTAGGCCCATTGATACTTCAAGGGGAGGAGGTTGAAGGTCATGGTCGCACGACCGTTGATGACTTTCTTGGCCGCAAACGCGGCTTCGGCCTTGGTTTGATCAAGGACGAAGGTCTTGGCACCGACCTGAAACGATTTTTGCATGGGACTGAGGACTCTAGGCAGAGGCAGAACGTGAGAGCGGAAAAGGGAGTGGAGAGGCGACGGAGGCGCGGAGCGGGAGACGGAAAATGAAAACGAGCGGCGTAAGGGAGGCTTTCTTGGGGCGAAAAAGCCGATGGCGAACCAAAGTTGTTACTAGTTATCCACGGGTTACTGACCACTACAGGATGTGGTCCCTCGCCGCGACGACCACTACGGATGGGAATTCCGCTCCAGACCGTCAATTCGTTTGTGGTGAGCAACTCGTTAATTTTCGGCCAATTTGGGCTTGCCGAGTCGGTCGAAACCTTACCCCGAGGGGAAATCCCGGAAAACGGGCGAAAACGTCGCATTTCTCCTCTAAAACTGCGGATTCTGAGGGAAATTGAGGCGAAGAGGGCGTCCGAGAAATCGCGCGGAAAGTTACAACGAGGTGACGTATCGGAAACAGTCACACGTCCCCCGCCGCGGCGTCTTTTCTCCTCTAGCGGCGCGTGAGGCGGGCGTCCTACCAAAAGCAGGACACGCGATCGGCGACGCCAAGAACTGCAGGCCAAATCCATCCAGAATTGGTGCGGGGTGGAAGGCTTCGCCTCGCGTGCGGCGAAAAAAAAAGCGGCCGCTGGGCGCGGCCGCTTTTTGTCCCGACTACTCGACGATCAGAAACGCACCCGCACACCCACCGAGAGCTGCCAGCGGGAGGTGTTGGAGGCTCCATCCGACGAGATGGGCAGGAGGTTCAGGGTCGTCGGCGTGAAGGTATAAACGTATTGGTTCGCCGCCGCGTCATACGACGTGCCGGCTACCGCCCGGCGATACGAAAACGGGACTTCCTCCACCAGACCCCATTTTTTGTTCAGGAGATTTCCGATGTTGAGGAGGTTCGCGTAGAGCTCGGTGGTCACGCTCTTATAAATCGGGAGCACTTGGGTGAATTTGAGATCGAACGTATTCACCCACGGAGAGGCTTCGCTGTTACGGGGCACGACGGAGCCGGCGTATTTGCCGAGTGAGGACGTCTGGAGGAAGCGGAAAAAGTTATCGCGCTCGGTGGGGTTGCTCCAGCGCACGCGCGGATCAGTCGGGCCGCTCGGCACATAAAAGAGATCGTTGAATGTGAAGCCGTCGCCATTCGCGTCAGCGAAGAAGACCCACGAATACGGACGGCCGGTGCGACCGAGATAGGTGAAGGCGAAAGTCGTGGGCGCGCGCTTGAAGAGATTCAGGCGATACGAGAGCTGGGCGACGATCTTGTGGGGAATGTTGTAGTTCGACGTCGAACTGCGGTTGTCATTCGGGTCGATGCTCGCGCGATTGGCGTAAAACGACTGCGCGACACCCGTCGAAGTCATCGGCGTGGTTTCGCGATAGCTGCTGGTCGTCCACGCGAGGCTGGCGCCCCAGTTTTCACGAAACGGTTTGGCCAAACGCAGCGTGAAATCGTGACCGCCACCCTTGCTCGTATTCGTCAGATAATAGACGTCGGCGAAACCCGCGTTGGCATAGTTCGCCGTGTTCGCGTAGCTCGCGGAGGAGTTGCTGCGGCCGGCCCCGGCGGTCGTGGCGGAAACGGGTCCGGCATAGCGCACGCGGCCGTCGGGGTTGGTGCCGGTGGGACGCAAGTTGAGGTTGCGCAGGAAGGGCGCCTTGTGCGTCTCGAGCGCACTGGCCTCCGCCGTGAAGACCAGGCCGGCGAACGGCAAGGTGTGGTCGAGCGCGAGATTGGCCTTCCACACGGCGGGCGTGTGAAAGTCGTCGTCGGTGACGTTGATGATCGCGACGGCGGGCGCGCCCACGTTCGTGTTGGTGATGCTCGGGGAGAAGCGCGCGTTGGCCACGGTGATGCGATTCGTGACGCCGCGGTTTTGGTAGGCGTTCGCGAGCCACACAGCGGGGTTGGTGCCTTGGAAGAAACCGACGCCACCGCGCACCTGCGTTTTGCGATCGGTATCGAAGCGGTAATTGAAACCTACCCGCGGCCCCACGTTGAAGTTGCCATCGTTGGTCGTGTTGCTCGCCCGGCCGAAGGCGGTGCGGAAGCTCGCTTCGCTATAATTCGTCGTCGTGGGAATCGTGGTCGGCGATTCCGAAATGTAAGGCGTATCGAAGCGCAATCCGCCGGTGACGGTGAGGCGTGGCGTCGGCCGCCAGACATCTTGCAGGAAGAGGCCGAGCGTCGTGTAGGGGAAATCCGCGACGGCGTCTTCCACCGTCTTGCCGGGGGCCAGCACAGTCTGTTGCAACGACGCGTTGTTTCCGCTCACGAAATCAGCGAGCGTGTTGAAGGTGTAGGCGCCGAAATAATACGGGACGTAGAGATTGGAGATATCCTGCCGCTGGTAATCGAAACCGCCCAGGATGGTGTGCCGGCCCAGGGAATATTCGCCCCAGACGCTCGCGGTGCGGGTTTTCGTGAAGAGGGAGTTCAGCTGCTGGTTGTTGTTGGTGCCGATATCCACGCTGCCCACCGTAATCGTAGCCCCATCCTGGATACGCGTGGCGTTCAGCCCGCGGATAAACACCTCGGGAAACGGCGCGCCGCGGTTTTGGGCCGAGCCGTCGTATTCGCTGTAGGAGAGCGACGCTTCGGTGCGAAAGTTGGGCGACCAGTTACTGAAGAGCTGGGTCGTGTAGCTATCCGTTTTGCGGGAGGCCTCATACCAGTAATTGCTGAAAGAAGTGCCGTTGAAACCGCTGTAGAACGGATACTCGGGCTCCAAGCCGCGCAGGCGGCGATAGCTGAGGCTGAGCCGGTGGGCGCCGCTGATGTTCCAATCGAGCTTGCCCAGGTAAGTCTTTTGCGAGGTGAGGCTCTCGGCGCCCTCGAAGTCACCGGACTCGTAGCCGAAGGTGCGGGCTCGCGCCACGATCTGCGCCGCCTGGGCGGGATCGATGTTGATCTGCCGGGTGGGCGGCGGCGTGTCGCGGCGGAAGTCGTCGTAGCTCAGAAAAAAGAACAGGCGATCACGCACGATGGGGCCGCCGAGCGTCGCGCCGAGCGTCCGCTCGCCGAAGCCTTCGCGGACCTTCGTGACGGGATTCTTCGAGCGTATCCGCTCGTCGGTGTATTCGCTGTAGAGCAGCCCACTGTAGCGATTCGTGCCTGATTTCGTCACGGCGTTGATCAGGGCGCCCGTGAAGCCCGCGCGCCGCACGTCGTAGGGATTCAGCTCGATGCTGATCGCCTGGAGCGACTCGAGCGGCACGGGGCTGCGCATGGCGGCAAAACCGTTGGCGTTGAGGCCGTAGGGGTCGTTGGTCTGGACGTTGTCGACCAGGAAGGAATTGAACCGGTAGTTCTGCCCCTGCGCACTCAACTCGCCGAACTGGGAGAGGTTGAGCAGATTGACCCGCGTATCCAATTGGGCGATATCCTGCACGTTGCGGCGGACCGTGGCGACATTCTCGATCTCGGTCGCGTTGAAGTTTGTCCCGGTGGAAATCTTCGCGGCGCCAAAGGTCGTGTCGCGCGCTTCCTGCACCGTGAAAGCCTGCATCTGCACGGCGGGCGCTGGGGTCGCGGCGGCTCCCCCGAGTGTGAAGCTCGCGAGACCCGCCTCCCCGAGCTCGAGAAAGACATCCCGCCGAACCTGCTCCGGCTGGCCCGCTGCAACCGCCGTCACCGTATACGGTCCGCCGATACGGAGGCCCGAAAGGTCATACTGGCCGTTGGCGCGGGTCGTCGCGGTGGCCCGCGTGCCCGACGATTCGTGGGTGGCCGTGACGGTCGCGCCGGCCACCGGCAGCGCCTCCTGGTCAGTGACGAATCCCGTTAATGCGGACGTGGTGATGCCCTGGCCAAAGGCCACGGCAGCGATGCTGAACAGCGCGGCGAGTGCCCCGCCGAATCGGAGGAAGGAAGTGAAGGTTTGCATGGTTCGACGGAGGCGTGGTCACCGCCTCGAAGGCCTAGTGATTACCTGCGGCCGCGAGGCAAAGGCGAGTGCGGAGTCACGGCGATCGGATCCACCGGCGAAAAAAAAGCCGCGCCCGAAATCGGGCGCGGCGCGACGCGAAAAATAAGAACGCTCCGATTAGAACTCGATGCGCGCACCCAGCTGGATGCGCCAGCGGCTGTCACCGTTGTTGATCGCGATGGCACTGTTGCTCGGCACGATCACGTTGCCCGCGGCATCGAACGTGCCGGCTGTAGGGGTAATTGCAATACGGCCGGCTGCATTGTAGGCCGCACCCGGGATCTGCCGCACGAGACCGGTGTTGGTCGGGATCGGCAGCGTCTCGACGTAGTTGAACACGTCGTCCGACAGCCAGGACCCGAAATTGATGAAGTCGGCAAACAGCTTCACCTTGAGGCTCTTGATCGTCGGGATCTCCTGCTGAATGCGGAGATCGAGACGGTTTTGGAAGGGCTGTAGAAACGCATTCTTCGAGGCATAGCCACCGGCGAACTTCGACATGTTGTTGTCGTTGAAAACGCGGAGGTAACCCGCGAGCTGCGTGGCATTCAACCCGGAGAAATCGAAGCGCGCGTCACCGGCACCACTTGGGACGGCGACCAGATCGTTACCGGTGAAACCGTCCGTGTTGAGGTCGCTGGTGTAGACCCAGCTATACGGGCTGCCCGTGCGGCCTTCGTAGAACATCGAGACGGTCGTCTTCAGGTCGCGCCAGTATTTGAACTCCTTGCTGAGGCCGGCCACCACGCGGTCACGGATTTCAAAATCCGAACGCTCAACTTCGACCGTGTTCTGATTGAACACGGCGTTGAATTGCCAGGTCGAGCCAGCAGTGGAGCTGCCCATGTTCTGGGCCTCGGTCGCGTTGCCGCGGGTGTAGGAAAGATTCCACGCCCAGGAATTGCGCATCGGCCGGTCGAGCTGGATGGACCAATAGCGCGAGCCGCCCTCCTTCACGTTGCGGAGGCGGAGGACATTCTGAAATCCGGCGATGCGCGGCTGCGCGGCGGCGCCACCGGCGAAACGCTGGCGGCCATCCGCGCCGATCGTAGTCGGGCGAAGATTCATGTTGTCGATGAACATGGCCTGCAGGTTGTCCGTGTAGATATACTCCAGCGTCAGATTGGCGCCGAGCGCCTTCAGCTTGTGGTCGAGCGCCAGGTTGCCGCGCAAGACCGAGGGGAGTTTCAGGCCCGGCTGCGTCAGCGAAATGGCCGCGGACGAGGCCGGGGGCGCAGACGTCGTGGTGCCCACGGGATTCGCCGCATCGAACTGCGTGCGCAGGTAGGTGCCGAGCGTGGGAGCGGCTGGCGTCGTCGTAGCGGTCAGCGCCTGACCGAAGCGGCCGATGCCCGTGGCGCCATAAGCATTCGAGATCCACACCCAGGGATTGCGGCCGAGAATGACGCCGAGGCCGCCCCGCACCTGGGTCGTCCGCTCGTCATCGATCGAGTAATTGAAACCAGCGCGCGGAGCGAGCAGCGAGGTGTCGTCGATCGTGCCGGCATTCGTGACGCCGAAGGCATTGCGGAAGGCGACGTTCTCCGTCGGCGGCACGGGGCTGGCCATCCAGTCGTAGCGCAGGCCGGCCGTGAAGTTGAGGCGCGAACTCAACTCCGTGCGCACCTGACCATAGACGGCAGTCTGCTCGAATTCGCTGACGTCGGCGACCGGGAAGCCGGTCTGGACGAGGGAGCGCGTGAAAGCGAAGGGCGTATCGGCCACAAAGTTCGCGACATTGGTGTAGCCCAAAACACCATACGAACTCTGGCGGAATAGATTCAGGAACGAACTCTGCTCACGATCGACGCCACCCGTGAAAGTCATCCGGCCCAACGTGTAATCCGCGCTACCGGCGTAGGTCTCGGTCGTATATTCGATCTTGTTGCCGTGCCGGCTGTTTTCCGTGCCGAATACGACGACACCGTTCGCGATCGCCGCGCCCGTGTTGGCATCGACACCGGGGACGCCGTAGACGCGCACCTCGGGAAACGTGACGGGCGAAACCGAATCTTGCAGCACCTCAACCTTCGAGTAGGCGAGCTGCGTCTTAAAGTCGGGCGTCCAATTGCTGAAGATCTGGCCGGCCCAGACTTTTTCCTCAACCACCCGGTCATAGAAATTGGAGGTGAGCGCGCTGACGCGACCGATCGTGGGAGCGCCCGTGAGCGCGGCGCCCCCGGAGAAATTCGTGGCATTCAGTCCGCCGAAACTGGGCTGACTGCCTTCCGTATCGCTGTAACGCACCGTCATGCGGTGGTCGTTTGTGATGTTCCAGTCGAGCTTCAGCAGGCGTTTGATTTCCTCCGTCTTATTCGCGCCGCCGCTGATGCTGCCGAAGTTCAGGCTGCCGCCGGCGGTGGTGGCGATCTGGGTAAGACGCGTCTGAATCTGGGCAAAGTCGGCCGCATTCGGCACGAAGATCGGGGACACCGAGGTGCCCTTGCGCAGGAAATTGTCGTAGTTAGCGAAGAAGAAGAGGCGATTCTTCAGGATCGGGCCACCCAAGGTGTAGCCGTAGGTTTTTTCCTGGGCGAAGAGGCGGTTACCGGCGTTGGCACCGATGAGATCGCGACCCTGCAAATCGTCGTCCGTATAAATGTAATACGCCGAGCCCTTGAACGTATTGGTGCCACTCTTGGTGACCGCGTTAACCGAGGCCCCGGTGAAGCCGCTGCGGCGAACGTCGTAGGGCGACAGGTCCACGCTGAACGCCTCGAGCGATTCGAGGGCGAACGGATTGTTGATGGAAAACAGACCGGATCCGTTGAGACCAAACTGGTCGTTGATGCGCGCGCCGTCGACCGAGATACTGTTGAAGCGGTTGTTCATGCCCAGTGCCGTCATGCGTTCCGCGCCGGCGCGCGACGTGACATAGGGGTTCGACTTCATCAGATCGGCGAACGAGCGATTGAGCGTCGGCCTTGCCTCGATGCCCCGGGCGTCGATGGTCGTGCCCGAGCCGATTGCGCCTGAGTCGAGATCGCTGCGCGTCGCCGTCGCGACGAATCGCTCCATCTGCACGATCGTGCCCTTGAGCGTCAGCGTGACTTCCACGTCAGCGCCCAACTCCGTGAGGACGTCGCTCGCGGTCGCTGCGGTATAGCTCGTGGCGTTGGCCGTGACGTTGAATGGACCGCCCACGGGCAGACCGCGGATCGCGAAGCGGCCGAATTGATTGGTCACGGCGGTGGACGTGGCATTCGTCGGCACGTGGATCACAGTAACGCCAGCACCGACCACGGGCGCACCCGCCGTATCCCGCACGAGTCCGGAAATTCCGGAACTCACGACTTGGGCGCGCAGTGAGACGTTGGTCAGGCCCATGGCCAGAAAGACGGTCAACGCGACGAGCCCGCCAAGGGCTCTTTTCGTCAGGGATGATGGATTCATAGGTGTTATAGCTGGTTTGGTGGTGTCGGCCTTGCCGTCGGCATCAGGGACGAACGGCAGCAAGAGCCCCGCCAAAATCCCAGTCAAGCTAGAGGCGGGTCGAGAGGCCCACTCGTCGCCGTTTTGTAACTTGTCGCGGCTGCCTGATTAAACCGGGGCAAAAAAGTTCCCCGCGTTGGATGCAGGTTGCACGACACCGCCAACGACGCCGCGCACGATGCACGAATTAAGCTACGGATCCGCCCATCGGAAAACTTACGGGTGAAAATGCAAATTCTCGGGCTGCAACGGCTTGGCTTGGGATCAACCGCGTTGGCACGCTCCAAGGTAATAGAGCGGCCAAGCATACGCCGTTCACCGCCACAAAATCTACCCATGATCTCTGCTAACTCTTATTCGTCCCCCGCCAGCAAGTCAGCGCGCACCCCGAGTGAGCGCGCCGCCCGCGCCGCCCTTTCGCACCAGGAGGCGGAGCACGACGCTGAATTGGTCCGCCGCTTCAACGGCGGCGACGAAGCCGCCTTCGTCGAAATCATGACGCGTTATCGCGAGAAGATCTTCTCCGTCGCACTCGCCCTCCTCCGCAACCGGGCCGACGCCGAGGAAATCGCGCAAGATACTTTCATCCGCGCCCACCGCGGTCTCTCGCGCTTCCGCGGCGATTCCTCGCTCGCGACCTGGCTGCATCGCATCGCGGTGAATCTCGCCCGCAATCGCTACTGGTATTTCTTCCGCCGCCGCCGCCACGCCACGCTGTCGCTCGACTGCGCGCTGAGCGACCAGAGCGATGCCACCTTCGCGGATTTGGTCGCTACGGATGCGCCGAGCCCGGCTCGCGAGGCGGCCACCACCGAGTTCTCGGTGCTGGTCTCCACGTGTATGGAGAAACTGGATGCGCGCCACCGCGAGATCCTCACGCTACGCAACCTGCTCAACCGCTCCTACGACGAGATCGCCCAATCCCTCGGCATCAACGTCGGCACGGTGAAGAGCCGCATCGCCCGCGCTCGTGGCAACCTCCGCGCGCTCCTCGTCGAGGCGTGTCCGGAATTCTCGCCCGACGCCTCGCCCTCCGACTGGTTCGAGCCCACCCGCTCCACCGGTCGGTTGGAAGTCGCCGCCGCCTAAACGGCGGGCACGGTTAGTTAATCAAAGAATCGCCTTTTCCCGGCATCTCAGGGCTGCATCGCTGCCGCGGTGCGGCCTTGTTTTTTTCGCGCGGCCGCCCTCAATCCGGCGCGTGCTTTCCTCGCCTCCAATGGCGCTGTCGCGGCTCGCGGCGCGGTGTTTCCTCCGCCGCGCGCTTGCGCTGGAGGAGCCCTTACCGGGCGTCGGCGATGCGCTCGCCCACTTCGGCTACATCCAGATCGACCCGATCAATATCTGCGGACGAATGCACGACCTCATCCTGCGACACCGCGTCGCTGGCTATCGCGAGGGCGACCTTACACGGTATCTGCATTGTGGAGACGAAGCGAAAACGGAGGAGGAGAAGGAAAGCGACACATCTTCCAGCGCGCCCGCCCGCGGGCCGCAATCGCCCGAGGCGCGGCGGGCATTTGAGCATCATGTGCCCGGCACGGGCATCCTTGTCGCCTTCCCGCTCGAAGCGTGGCCGCACCTTCGCGGCGCCATGCGAGGGTGGTCGCTCGGCCGGGGCGCTTGGGCCGGCCGCCTCACCCCGCGCGAAGCGGCGCTGGCCACGACGTTGCTGGCGGAAATCGAGCAGCGCGGGCCACTGGGATCAGAGGATTTCGATGACTCGCGCCGTGCCCGACGCGTCTGGGGCGAAGCGAAACTCGTGAAGGCTACGCTGCAGAAACTCTTTTTTCATGGCCGGCTCCTCATCGCGCACCGACACCATAATCGCCGGCGCTACGATCTGCCCGAACGCGTTCTCCCCGCTGCGGTCCTGGCTCAACCCACCCCGTCCACCGCGGAAACAAATCGCTGGCTGGCCCGCCTCAAGTTACGTCAGCGCCGGCTCGTCACGCTCAAGCGTGCCGAGGTGAGCACGCTCGGCGGCGCGGTTCAGCCCGTGACCGTGGAGGGATGCCCGCCGCTTTTTTGCCTGCGCGAAGACGTGCCTCTCCTCCAGGCTTGCGCTGGGAAAGATCATTCTGGGGGCATTTCCAACCCGACCCCGGCAATGTCTCCACCCGTGCACCTGCTCGCGCCCCTCGATCCGCTGATCTACGATCGGCGCGTGACCGCGGCGTTGTGGGATTTCGACTACACGTGGGAGGCCTACACGCCGCCCGTGAAGCGGGTGCGCGGTTACTACGCTCTGCCGGTCCTCGCGGGCACCGAAATCATCGGGCACATCGACCCCAAGGCGGACCGCGCTGCGGGCCGGCTCCGTGTCATGTCACGACGGATACGGCGGGGACACCGCGTCGCGGGAGCCGTGCAGGACCTCGCGCGCTGGCTGGGGCTGCGTCGTTGAGTTGCGAGGCGCTGCCTACCCTCACCCCATCCGACCGAGCACCTTGGTCAGGATAAACGGCGGCAGGTCGCGCATCTGCGCCACCAAGTGGTCGCCGTCAATCAACCGGATGTTGTGCTGATTGGCATACGTGCGCGCATCCGAGGTAAAACCGGCCGGCGATACAAACCAGCCG
>JANPIT010000012.1:0-2905 GCA_031425115.1 Opitutaceae bacterium
AGCGCCGAAGTCGCGCAACGCCTCCGAACGACTGCGCGTTTCTTGTCGTCCGCCGCGCACCGCATTCAACGACCTTCGCGAGCCTGGCGACGGCGGGCGATGAACTTTCGCGTTTCCTCGACCCACAACACGAGGCTCCCAATGGCCCCGATCAGGACGACATCGGCGAAGGGAATCGGAACGGTATGAAATATCCGGTTCATCGGCGCCCAATAAACGACCGCCAGCTGCAGCACGTTCGCGAGGGCGAGCCCGCCGAGCAGCCAGACGTTTTTGAAAATACCACGGTCAAAAGCGCTCTTAAACTCCGACCGGCAATTGATCACGTTGAACCACTGGCAGACGGCCAGCAGCGTAAAGGTCTCCGTTTGCACGAGTGCGAACGGCACGCCGGTGGACATCCGCCAGACAAAAAATCCAAACGTGGCTGTGACGGAGGTGGGCACCATCAACGCCATGCGCTTCACCATGGTGCCGGTGATGAGCCGCTCGCCCGGGGGCACCGGTGGCTGCCGCATCTCGTCGCCCTCCAGTGGCTCCATGATGAGGTTTACCGTGAGCGTTCCCTCGGTCACGAGATTGATCCACAGAATCTGAACTGCCGCGAGCGGGAGCGGATAATCGAGCAGCAGCGCCGCAAGCAGCACGGCCACTTCGTCGATCGAAGTCGCGAAGAGAAACAGGATCACCTTCTTCAGATTGCGATAAACCAGCCGCCCTTCCTGCACCGCTTTCACGATCGTGGCGAAGTTGTCATCCGTGAGGACGATCTTTGCGGCTCCCTTCGCCACCTCCGTTCCGGTGATGCCCATCGCGACGCCGACATCCGCGCGGGCCAGTGCGGGCGCATCGTTCACGCCGTCTCCGGTCATCGCCACGACCTGCCGCTGCGATTGAAACGCCTCGACGATTCTCAGCTTCTGCGCCGGATGCACGCGCGCGAAAACAGAGATTTGGTCGAGCTTCGCCGCCAGATCCTGCTCCGACATCTGCTCCAACTCGCGCCCATCCACCGCGAGGTCGCGCTCTCGCGCAATCCCCAGGGCCCGGGCGATCGCGAGCCCCGTCACCTTGTGATCGCCGGTGACCATCACGGGACGAATGCCCGCATCGCGGCACTCCTGCACGGCCTGTTGCACCTCGTCGCGCGGCGGATCCATCTGCCCGACGAGTCCGAGGAAAACGAGCTGCCGCCCGAATTGCGCAAAATCCTTTTCCGGCTCGAGCGCGCCGTCGCTGAACTCCGCCGCGGCGAGCACACGCAAGGCTCCCGCGCCCATCGCTTCGCCGGCGGTCTCCGCGGCGCGACGTTGCGCCTCATCGCATGGCACGAGTTGCTCCCCGTGGCGGGCCTGCGCGCACAGATCGAGCAGCATCTCGGGTGCGCCCTTGAGGCACACGCGCCGCCGTTCGCCTTGTCCATGCCCGGTCGCCATCATCTTCGTGGTGGAGTCGAACGGGATTTCCGTGTGCCGCGGCCATTCACGGCGCAACGCATCGAGTTCGATGCATCCCTTGCGCGCGACGGTGAGCAGCGCCGCCTCCGTGGGATCCCCCAAGGTGCGCCACCGGGGATCGCTGTCATCCGGTGGGACGAGTTGCGCGTCATTGCACAGCACCACGGTCTCCAGCAGCCGTCGCAGCGCGGGCTCGTTCGCCAGATCGATTTCGCGGCCCGCGGCGAGAATTTTTCCCTCCGGCGCATAGCCCGCGCCCGTCACTTCGAACTCCCGCCCATCCGGCAGCCAAAGCCGGGTCACGGTCATTTCATTCTTCGTCAACGTGCCGGTTTTGTCCGAGCAGATGACGCTCGTGGAGCCGAGCGTCTCGACGGCGGCGAGCCGCCGCACAATCGCGCCGCGCCGGGCCATCCGTTGCATGCCAACGGCCAGCGCCACGGTCATGGCGACGGGCAATCCCTCGGGCACGAGGGAAACCATCTGGCTGATGGCAACCATGAGGACTTCGGTCAGCGGCAGTCCGCGCCACATTCCGAATCCGACCACGACTCCGAACAATACGAGCGCGACGCCGACGAGCTGGCGGCCGAATTGAACAAGCCGCAGTTCGAGCGGCGTCTTCGGCTCCTTCGCTTCCTGGGTGAGCCGCGCGATCTTGCCCACCTCGGACGCCTGGCCGGTGGCCACCACCACCGCGCGCCCACGGCCCGCGGCAATGTGCGTGCCGGAGTAAATCATGTTTAGCCGATCCGCGAGCGGAGTGTCGGTGGGCAAGGCGTCGGGCTGCTTCGCGACCGGCAGCGATTCGCCCGTCAGCGCGGCCTCCGCGACTTCGAGCGCTGCCGCCTCGAGAATGCGCGCATCGGCTGCCACGGCATCTCCGGCGGCCACCAGCACGATATCTCCCGGCACGAGCGCATGAGCATCGACAATCTCCTCCCGGCTGCCGCGCAGCACCCGCACTTTTAGCGCCGCCAGCTGCCGCAGCGCGTCCATCGAACGCTGCGCGCGGCCTTCCTGAAAGGTGCCGATGACCGCGTTGATTACCACGACGACGAGGATGACGATGGCGTCATTTCGCTCGCCCATCGCGAAAGCCAGCGCGGCCGCGACAAACAGAATGTAGATCAACGGGCTGGCAAACTGGCCGGCAAACACGCGCCACAGCGGCCGGTGCTCCGCTTCCGGCAGCGCATTCGGGCCGTGCTGCGCGAGCCTTGCGACGGCCTCATTGGTGGAGAGGCCGTCGCCGCTGGACCGGACGTCTTCGACCACCCGCTGCGCGGAAACCGCGTGCCACGCCGGTGCATCGGACGGAATCACCGGTTTGTCGGAAATCATGCGCGGATCTGTTACGGAAAATCGGGATGAAGGAGGTGAGGCAGAGTTCCGAAGGAAAGAAACGACGGGCGTTGCTGCACCCTGGTCCCGGAGCGCGACCGACG
>JANPIT010000013.1:0-1539 GCA_031425115.1 Opitutaceae bacterium
AAGGATATCCGCTAGTTGGGGTAGCGCGTCGTGGTCGTGATGTTCTGCGTCTAGTTCTCGCTGCCGGACGCCCTCGCGATCGCCGATTTTAACGGCGACGGTTTGGCCGACGTCGTCACTGGCAAACGCCGTTGGGCTCACGGCCCCAAAGGCGATGTCGAGCCGATGGCTACACCCGTGAACTACGCCTTCATCCTCCGCCGCGATCCCAAGGCTGACGGCGGCGCCACGTTCACGCCCAAGCTGATCGACGATGCCTCCGGCCTCGGCACGCAAGTCGTCGCCATCGACGTCAACGGCGACCAGATCCCGGACGTCCTGACCGCGTCGAAGCTCGGCACCTTCGTCTTTCTCACCCAACGGAAATGAGACGCACCACTCTGATGAACGGGGTAGGGACGCCTCTCCGAGGCGTCCGCGGACGTCTCGGAGAGACGCCCCTACCGACGGAAACGAAAGCGCTTCGGCTACTGATTCTTGTGCTGGCGCTCGGCACCTCGTCCCTCCGCGCCGAAATCCAAATCGAGCGCGTCTTCCTCCCTGCCGCGTCGCCCAGCAGTTTCGCCATCGGCCTGCCCGGCGGCGTTAACTTCTGTTTCGACCCCGTGCGCTCCGCCGTGACCTACGCCTGGACGGGCGGCTTCCTCGATCTGGCGCCCGCGCGCCCCGGCCCTGGCAAGTTCATCTACCCCGCCAAACTCCTCGGTCCGGTGGCGTATCAGGAAAGTGGACTCGCCCCGCTCCGCCGCGGCGATCCGGCCAAGATCCCGGTGGTGGAGTTCACCGGGTATTCGCTGCGCGGCGACAGCGTGGAGTTTCGCTACACCATCGATGGTGTGGCCGTGCGAGAGGAAATTCGCGCGAGTCCCGGCGGCACGGGCTTGACTCGCCGGTTCACCATCGAGGGCGGCGCCGACGCGAAGTGGTGGCACGTCATCGACGGCAAACCGCCCGCCGAGCTAAAACGCGAAACCGGCGGCGTGTTCGTCTTGGAACTCCCTTTTGCCAAGGCGGCGCAATGAAACGACTCCTCACGCTCTGCCTGCTCGCCCTGTTGCCGCTTCTCGCTCGCGCCGGCTATCTGATCGAAACCATCAAATACCCCGCGGAGATTCGCGGCGGCATCTCCTCGGTCGCGTTCACACCCACGGGCACCTTGGTGATCTCCACCCGCTTGGGCGAAATCTGGATGCGATCACCCGCGGGCGCGTGGCGACTCTTCACCCGGGGCCTCGATGAGCCCATGGGCCTCGTCGCCGAATCGGAACGCGTCGTCCACGTCGCCCACCGTCCCGAGTTGCTGCGCGCCACCGACACTGACAGCGACGGCCGCGCCGACACCTTTGACTCCCTTGGCGCCAAATGGGGTCTCTCGCCGAACTACCACGAGTTTTTCTTCGGCTTGAAGCGCGACCGCGCTGGCAACTTCTACGGCTCGCCCTCACTCGATTCCACCGTCACCGAGAACGCCGCGCACAAGGCCGCGTATCCCACGTTTCCGGTCCGCGGCGCGCGCAATCTCGACCACGTCTTGGAGAC
>JANPIT010000014.1:0-11826 GCA_031425115.1 Opitutaceae bacterium
ACTCATCGCGATCGGCTGCGCCTGCCAGCGTGGGGCGGACAGCTCGGCGCGCAGTAGTTCCGGCGCGCGCATCTTGACCAGAATTTTTGTCTCGAAATCGAGTCCGCTGCTCCAGCCAAGGTATTCGTGATAAGGCCGCGCGAAGCAGTAAGCACAGCCGTGCTCACAACCTCGATACGCGTTGAGACCAAAGGCGAAACCGACGTCGGGGCTATCGTTGCGCGTGAGCAGAGACATCGTGCCGTCGTGGAAAAATTGCGTGCGGGGCAACGGTCGCTCCTCGTCGGGACAATCGGGATCGGCCTCGAGTTGGAGCCGTTCGAAACGGTTGGGTGGGTTGATGCTGGCGCCGCGTCCGGGGAAGGCAGAGTGCGGAGGCGACGTGTTCATGCGAACACGTTAGGAAAAAACGTGGCTGCGCCAGCCCTAATCGCTTTGCTGCCGGCATGTCGCTCGCGAAAGCCCTGCGCGCCAAGCCGATCACGCGCATCGATGGCGCGAAAAATATTACCCGCGGCGACGATCAGGTGGCGGTGGAGGAGCCACTCGAGATTCGCGTGGGCGGGCGCAGCATTGCGGTCGTCATGCGCACGCCGGGCCATGATCGGGAGCTGGCGGTGGGGTTTCTGGTGACGGAGGGAATTTTGCGGCAACGGGACGACGTGCTCGACCTGGTGCGTTGCGACAGTGCCGCCGTGGATCCGGCCAACGCAGAAAATATCATCAATGTCTTGCTCGCGCCGGGGTCGGACGTGGATCTGGCGCGGTTGACGCGCCACGTGTTCACCTCGTCGAGCTGTGGGATTTGCAGCAAGGCGACGATCGCGGCAGTGCAGGCGCAGTTTGCGCCGATCGAGCCCGAGGCGGTGATGCAACCGCGGCGCGAAGTGCTGGCCGCGTTGCCGGAGCGGTTGCGTGGGGCGCAGGCCGGATTCGCGGCGACCGGCGGGTTGCACGCGAGTGCGTTGTTCGACGGCGCGGGAACGCTTGAATTGGTTCGGGAAGATGTCGGCCGGCACAACGCCCTCGATAAGGTCATCGGCCACGCGTTTTTCGCGGAGAAGCTTCCCCTGGCGGGGCGCATCCTCGTGGTGAGCGGGCGAGTGTCTTTCGAGCTGATGCAGAAGGCCCTCGCGGCAGGAATCCCCTGCGTGGCGGCGATCTCGGCGCCGACGACCGCGGCGGTGGAGTTTGCCGTGGCGAGCGGACAGGTCCTGGTGGGCTTCCTCCGGGGGGAACGAATGAATGTTTACGCCGGCACCTTGGTGGAGTGATCGTGTCGGACTCGAACTCTTCGAACCAATAGACCGCGGATTACGCTGATAACGCTGATGAAAAACCTACAGTTGAAGTGCATGGGATTGGTATCCGCGCGATCCGCGTTATCCGCGGTTGGTTTTTGCCTGGCTCTCTCGCTCGGCGCCGCGGAGCCGCAGAAGGCACCGGAAGCGCAAAATATGGCCGAACGCACGCTGAAGAAAATCGTCGAGCGTCAGCGTGATGTTTTTTCGGAAGCGGCGAAGCAGGGCGAAAAGCTCGACCAGGGGAATTTCCGCCAGCAAGTGCAGTCGATCACGCACGATTACGAATTGCTCCTGCGCAACAACCCGCAGTTTGCGGCGGGCTACGCGGCCTACGGCTTGATGCTCGGGAAGGTCGATATGCGGAAAGAGGCCACGGCGATGCTGATGAAGGCCAACCAACTCGACGCCGACATTCCGATCGTGAAAAATCAGCTGGGCAATTTGTTGGCCGAGGAGGGCAAGCCGCTGCAGGCCGCGCCGTATTTCCTGGCGGCGATCAAATTGGAGCCGAACGAGCCGCTCTATCACTATCAACTCGGCACGCTGCTGGTGGAGGCGCGCGACGCGTTTCTGAACGCCGAAGGCGGCGGATGGACTCGGGCGTCGCTCGACGGCGCGATGCATGAGGCCTTCCGCAAGGCGGCCGAACTTGCGCCAGAGCGCTTCGAATTCGCGTATCGTTTCGCTGAGTCCTTTTACGATTTGGACAAACCGGACTGGCCCGGAGCGTTGAAGGCGTGGAGCACGCTCGAAGAGAAAGCGCCCACCGCGATCGAGCGGCAGACGATGCGGCTGCATGCGGCGAACATCTGTCTGAAGCTCGGCAAGCGCGACCACGCCAAGGCGCTGATTGATACGGTCGACGAACCGAAGTTGCAGGGCCAAAAGCAAAAGCTCGTTGCCCAACTCGCGGGAACCCCAAAGAACTGAGGGATGGAGGATTTCGGTATCACGCCCGAGACGCTGCGCGCGGGCCTCATTTTCTATTTCCTGTTGTTCGCGGTGCTCGTGCTGCGCGCCTTCGCACAGGCGTGGCTGGCGGACCGAATGGGCGACCCCACGCCGCGGAGCGACGGGCGGGTGACGCTGTATCCGCCGCCCCACGTCGACTTGCTCGGCACCGTGGTGCTCCCGCTGATCTGCATCTTCTATTTCCAAGCACGGCTGACCGGGATTAATTTCTTCCTGGCGTGGACGAAGCCGGTGCCGACCAACCCGGCCAATTTCGCGCATCCGCAACGCGGGGAGTTGTTCACGCAGTTCGCGGGCTTCGGCATGTGCGTGATCATCGCGCTCCTCTCGGCGATCATTGGCGGGCTGATCTTCAAGACCGCGCCATTGAGCCAGGAAATTTCCCTGACGCTGATCGGCATCTGCGCGATGCTGATGGTGCTCGATATCCTGCCCGTGCCGCCGCTGCCGGGCGGAATGTTACTGCGCCACCTCGGCGTGATTTCGGAGGAGGCATTCGCGAACATCAGTCGCTGGAGCGGGCTGGTGCTGATCATCGCGTTTCAGTTTCCGCCGGTGCAGCGCGGACTTGGATTGCTAGTTTCGCTGGTGGCGTTCCCGTTCGATGTCCTGTTGCGATTGATCGCCGCTCGATGAAGCCGCGGGCGGTGCGCGCGCTGGGTAACACGCGGGGGCTGGCTACGCTCGGTGACTGGCTGGCGTTTGCCGAGAAAGTCTACGCTCGCGAAAAAATATCGGTGGGCCAGATCGCGACCAACGCGCACGACGAAGCGCTCTATCTGCTGCTGCGCACGCTCGAACTGCCGCTCGAAAGCGATGCGAGTGTCCTGGCGAAGAAACTCACGGTGGCGGAGCGCGCCAAGGTGGAGGCGATGTTGCAGCGCCGGGTCTTCGAGCGCGTGCCCGCGGCATATCTCACCCGCGAGGCGTGGCTCGGTGAGCATCAGTTTTACGTCGACGAGCGTGTCATCATTCCGCGCAGCTATTTTTTGGAAATCATTCCCGATCAGCTCGGGTCGTGGCTGCCGACGAAAGTGAAGCCGAAGAGAATGGTGGACGTGTGCACCGGCTCCGGCTGCCTCGCGATCCTGCTCGCGCACCAGTTCACCTCGGCGCAGGTCGATGCCTGCGATCTCTCCGCCGACGCGCTGGCGGTGGCGGCGATTAATGTGAAGGAGCACCGGCTGACGCGCCGCGTGCACCTCTTCGCCAGCGATGTCTTCGATGCCGTGCCGCTCCAGCAGTATGACGTGATCCTGAGCAATCCGCCTTACGAGCCGAGTGGATTAGTGGATACGCAGGCGCCGGAATTCGCCGCAGAGCCCCGGATGGCACACGATGGCGGTGGCGATGGACTCGTGATCATTCGCAAGCTCCTGCGACAGGCGCGCCCGCGATTGCAGCCGCACGGTATCGTGGTGATCGAGGTGGGTGGGCTGCGGGCCGCGATCGATCGAGACTTCGCCGCGCTCCAGCCGCACTGGCTGCACACGCAGGACGGCTCGGATTGCGTGTGCCTGTTTCAGGCGGCGCACCTGCGGTAGGTCGGCCGCTACTTCGAATCCAGCGAGTTTGCGAGGAGCTGGAAACCGAAGAACCCCGCGGCAAATCCCATCGCGAGCGTTGCGCCGAGCTCGTGACCATTGACGATCAGCAGCGCCGCACTCGCGGCGAGTCCCGCGAGGAGCAGCGTCGCGCCGCCGAGAATGGTGCGGTTGCGGCCGGTCTTGCCAAATGTCGCGGCAATGCAGATCGAGAGCGCGGCGAGGACTGCACCGGCGAAAAAGCCGGCGACTGCGCCGCTCGCGACGGCCCAGATTAGACAGCCGACCATCAGGAAGAAGACGCCGCCGAACCAGTTAGTTGCCGTGCGTTGATCGGCGGAGAGCACGTGCCGCCCGAAACGATCGAAACGCAGCAGGAGGTTGAACATGGGGCCGGAGGTCCACGACAGGTAGACGAAGGCGTAGAAGAGCCCTAGCAGCGGCCACCAGAGCCACTTCAAGTGCGGCTGAGACTCGGAAAGCGAGCGGGCGAAGCGGCCGCCAAAATAAATGCCGATGATGAAGCCCCACTGAAACCGCGTGCTCTGGCGGCCGAGCCAGAGAAAATAGGCGAGCATCACGCGGTAGACGGGATTCCGCGCCTTGAGCGCTTCGAGCATGCCCTCGCGGGCGTATTCAAGATCTGGTTGCAACCGCAGGGCTTCGCGGAAGTGTTCCTGCGCTTTCCGAGGATCGTTTTGGTGCAGGCAGTTCCAGCCTTGGTTGGCGTGGGAAAATGCATCCTCGGGTGCGCGATGGAGGGCGAAGTCCACCGTGGCCATCGCCTCGGTCTTGCGCCCAAGCCGCACCAGCGCCATGGCGCGTAAATTCGCCGCACCGACGTGCTCCGGATTGAGCGCGAGCGCCTGCTCTGCGGCGGCGAGCGCGGCGGGCCAGTCGCGGCGCGCGAGCTCAATCGAGGCGAGCAGCGAAAAATTATCCCCGTCGGATGGGTCGAGGCGCAGTGATTCCTGCACGGCGCGAAATGCTTCTTCCTCGCGATCCATGCGGTGCAGCACGAGGGCGTGCACGTAGTGGAGATAGGGGAGATCGGGCGCGAGCCCGACGGCCTCGCGGGCGGCTTCGAGCGCTTGCGGGCGTTTGTCCTGTTCGATCCGGCTGAGCGCGAGGAGAGCGAGGGCCTGCGGATCGTCGGGCCGCAAGGCGAGAGCGAGCATGGACTCGCGTTCAGCGTCGCCCGCGCGGGATTGGGCGAGGAGGAGTTGCGCGCGTTCGAGGTGAGCGCTCATTGGTCAGCGCGCTGCTGATGGAGCCCAATCTCCTCCAGACTGGAGGGCCGCAAAGAGGCGCAAAGATGCACAAAAAAAGAGGATCGTTTTTGCGCTTCTTTGGGCCTTTTTGCGGCTACGACAGATCCGCGGCTCATTTCGAGATCTTCATGTAAGCCAAAATCTCGTCATAGAGCCCACTCTGATTGGCGTAGAGCGCGTGGTTGCGTGCGGTCTGGAACCAATCACGCACCGTCGGCTTGTGCTGCTTGATCGCCTCGAGCAGGTCGCGGCTCGAGATCGGCTGCAGTGCGCCGGCGCGCATCGCCTCACGCAGTTTCGCTTCCACCGCCACGTCGATGACGGCCTTCAAATCGGCGCCGGAAAAACCGTCCGTCTTCTTGGCGAGCGCGTCAAAATCGATTTCTGCCACGGGCTTTCCCTTGAGTTGCAGACGCAGAATAGCCGCGCGCGCCGACTGATCCGGCGGCGGCACAAAAAGGATCCGATCGAAGCGGCCGGGGCGGCGGAAGGCGGGGTCGAGGTGCCAGGGGGCATTTGTGGCGGCGAGAATAAGCACGCCTTCGTTCGATGAGCTGACGCCATCGAGCTCGGAGAGAAACTGGTTGATGATCTGTCGGCCGCCGCTTTTCAGCATGTCGGTGCGGTTGGCGCCGAGCGCGTCGACCTCGTCGAAAAATAAAACACAGGGTCGGTGGGATCGCGCCTGCTCGAAAATGGCGTGCAGATTTTTTTCGCTCTGGCCGATCCACATGTCGAGGACGTCACTGATCCCGACGGCGAGAAATCCCGCCTGCACTTCGCCCGCGGTGGCGCGGGCGAGAAACGTTTTTCCGCAGCCGGGTGGGCCGTAGAGCAGAATACCGCCGCCGACTTTTTTGCCGTAGGCCTTGAACAGATCCGGCTGTTGGAGCGGCAGGATAATTTTCATCCGCACCTCTTCCTTCATGCGCTCCATGCCGCCGACATCAGCAAAGGCGATCGTCGGTCGCTCCGGTTCGTCCGCCATCACATCGGCGGGCAAATCACCGGCGGGGAGGCGCTCGCGCTCGTCGCCCTCAGCGCTGAGCTCATCGTCTTCGCCGGGCTCGGCAAACGGCGAGGGCTCTTCGGCCAGCGGCGGCGTGGAGGCAGAGGACTGTGCTTTCGGGAGAGCAGGCGACGGGCGCTTGGGCAGGTAGTCAGCCAGCTCGGCCTCAAGGGCCGCATCGGTGAGAGTCGGATCGGTCTCGCGGGCACGGGCGAACTGCTGTGCGGCGAGTCGCGGTTCGCCTGCATGCAGCGCGAGCCGCGCGTGAAGGAGTAGAGCGCGGGCGGCGGGTTGGGGCCCCTTCACGAGATCTTCCACGATCACCAGCGCCGGGCCGTGTTTTCCCTGCTGGAAAAACGCCGCGGCGAGACCGAGCTTCGCGCCCGTGCTGGTGGGCTCGAGCGCGAGCGCGCGTTTGAAGAGCGCGGCCGCCTCATTGAATCCACCGCTGCGCAGGACGGTTTCGGCGACATGCAGCAGCAGCGGGGCGTTGTCAGGCGAGAGCCGCAACGCGTCGCGCAGCGCAGGCGGAACGAGCGGAGAATCGAGCGCGTCGGGCATTCCGCCGAATCAAGCGGCTCGGCTGGAGACGCCGAGCTATTTCTTCGCCGCAGGCGCGGTCGGTGCAGGGGCGTCGGCCGCACGCGTGGGCAAGCCTGCCGCAGTCCAATCCTTCAACCCGCCGACGCTCGAAGCCGTGTGGCCCTTGGCGTTCAGCGCGGCGGCGACGGTGCCGGCGCGGCCACCACTGCGGCAGTAAACGATGATCTGCTTCCCCTTATTTTTTTCGAGAAAGGCCTTCCACTGCTTTTGCTCACCGTCGAAATCGCTTTTCGACAAGAGCGCCGCGGGCGCAGCCACGCCGCCGTCTTTCCACTCGGCGGGCTCACGGCAGTCGACCAACACGGCCTTGCCTTCGGCGACGAGCCTGGCGGCATCCTGGGCGGTGACCTTTGGGGCATCGGCGGCAAACGCGACCGCCGTGGTGATCGAAGCGCAAAGGGCGAGGAGGAGTGTTTTCATGGGAATCGGAGCGTGACACACGATGCGCGGAAGGGCGAATCGGAATTTCCAGCGCGACAGTCCTCGGAAAAATGTGGCCCATGCCGCCGCTCACCGCGCGAGTTCGTAGAGCGAGTAGCCGACGAACAGGTTCTCGCCGCGAGCGGCTCGGATCGAGGCGCTTCGTGTTAAGTCTTCCGCCTCGCGTCCCCTCATGGTTGGACGCTGGTCCCGACGGCCGATGTGAGCGGGGAAGTCGAGCGCAACCTCGGTGATTTGCCATCCAGAGCGGACGTGGCGTGGGCCAAATTAAGCACAAATCTATTGTTGTTGGATGATATCCTGACGGTCGATCGCCTGGCGGTGTTTCCTGAGCAAAGACCGGCTCGTATTGTTCAGCGCGCTCGCGTTGGCAGATGTCTTGGCGACGCGCGACACGAGCGATTCACGCGGCTCTTGGGCCGGGACTTCTATGGGCTACACGTGCTGACGCCGGGCGATTTTCTAATGCACAGACGGACGGCGGGGCGTTTGGAGGACGCAATTTAGTGAGGCACGAAGGTTTTGTCAGCCCCAACAAAAGCCGACCAAGCGGCGCCCTGCCATCTGGTGATCGCGTTGGTCGAACACGGAATGGGCAAGCTCTGACGCCTGACCACTGACTTCTGATCACGCCCGCTTTCCCGCTTGCCGCGCGTTTCCGCGGTCGTAACCCTCGGCGAAATCTACGCCTCATGCCCAAGCGCACCGACCTGAAGTCCATCCTTATCATCGGCGCCGGTCCTATCGTGATCGGCCAGGCTTGCGAGTTTGACTACTCGGGCACCCAGGCGTGCAAGGCTCTCCGCGAAGAGGGCTATCGTGTCATCCTCGTGAACTCCAACCCGGCCACGATCATGACCGATCCGGAGTTCGCGGACGTCACCTACATCGAGCCGCTCACAATCGAGTTTTTAGAAAAAATCATCGAGGCGGAACGTCCGTCGGCACTCCTGCCCACTCTCGGCGGCCAGACCGCGCTCAACCTGTCGATGGAGCTCGATAAGAAGGGGATTTTGGCGAAATACGGCGTCGAGATGATCGGCGCGAAGCCCGAGGCGATCACCAAGGGCGAGGACCGCGAAATCTTCAAGCAGTGCATGCTCAAGATCGGTTTGGATGTCGCGAAATCCCGCACCGTCAAATCGATGAACGAGGCGCGCGACGCGGCGGAGTTTCTCGGTGTGCTGCCGCTCATCATCCGCCCGTCGTTTACCCTGGGCGGATCGGGTGGCGGCATCGCCTACAACAAGGAGGAATTCGAGCGCATTGTCGCAAACGGGCTCGATCTCTCGCCGGTGCACGAGGTGCTGGTGGAGGAATGTCTCCTCGGCTGGAAGGAATACGAGATGGAGGTCATGCGCGACCACAAGGACCAGTGCGTGGTGATCTGCTCGATCGAGAATTTTGATCCGATGGGCGTGCACACGGGCGATTCGATCACGGTGGCGCCGGCGATGACGCTCACCGACAAGGAATTTCAGGTGATGCGCGATGCGTCGACGCGGTGATCCGCGAGATCGGGGTGGAGACGGGGGGATCGAACATCCAGTTTTCCGTCGATCCGGAGACGGGCCGCATGGTCGTGATCGAGATGAATCCGCGCGTCTCGCGCTCGTCGGCGCTCGCGTCGAAGGCGACTGGTTTTCCGATCGCAAAGATCGCGGCGAAACTGGCGGTGGGTTACACGCTGGACGAACTGCGCAACGACATCACGCGGCTCACGCCGGCGAGCTTCGAGCCGACGATCGACTACGTGGTGACGAAGATCCCGCGCTTTACGTTTGAAAAGTTCCCGGACGCGGATGCGACGCTGACCTCGGCGATGAAATCGGTGGGCGAGGCGATGGCGATCGGGCGGACGTTCAAGGAATCGATGCAGAAATGCCTGCGCTCGCTGGAAATCGGCGCGCGCGGTTTCGGCGGTGGCGGCAAGCACGGCGGCGACGACCCGGTCGATGAGAAGACGCTCAATGCGAAACTCGGCACGCCCAACGCCGAGCGGATTTTCTTCATCCGCCATGCGTTCCGCGCGGGTTACACGGTGGAGCGGATCTTCGACATCACGAAGATCGATCCGTGGTTCCTGGTGCAGCTGCGGGAGATTTGGGAGATGGAAGAGGAACTGAAGGCGGGGGCCGCGGCTCCCGCGCCACGGTCGGGCGAGAACGCGGCGGGGGCGCCGCGTCTCCAGTTGCCGATTACGACCGATGCGCTCCGCCGTGCGAAACAGTTTGGCTTCTGCGATGTGCAACTCGCGCACATCCTGAAGAGCGATCTCGCGACGGTGCGGGCGGAGCGGAAGCAGCGGGGCGTCCACACGACCTACCGGCTGGTCGACACCTGTGCGGCGGAGTTCGAGGCGTTCACGCCGTATTACTATTCCAGTTACGGCGACGAGAGCGAAGTGCTGCCACCGAGCGGCAAGAAGAAGATCATGATCCTGGGCGGCGGACCGAACCGCATCGGGCAGGGCATCGAATTCGACTATTGCTGCGTGCACGCGAGCTTCGCCCTGCGCGAGCTGGGCTACGAGAGCGTGATGGTGAACTCGAACCCCGAGACGGTCTCGACCGATTACGACACGAGCGATCGCTTGTATTTCGAGCCGCTGACCCTCGAGGACGTGCTGGAAATTTATCAGCAGGAGAAATGCGACGGCGTGATCGTGCAGTTCGGCGGCCAGACACCGCTGAACCTCGCCACAGCGCTGAAAGCCAACGGCGTGACGATCATCGGCACGTCGCCGGAGAGTATCGAGATCGCCGAGGACCGGAATCTATTCGTCAACGTCCTCAACAAAATCGGCCTGCGCCAACCGGCGAACCGCATCGCGATGAGCGAGGCGGAGGCGATCAAGTCGGCGGGCGAGATCGGTTATCCGGTGCTCGTGCGGCCGTCGTTCGTGCTGGGCGGGCGCGGCATGTTCATCCTCTACAGCGAGGACGAGTTGAAGGCGGTGGTGCGCCAGGTGTTCGACGTGATGCCGGGCAAACCGGTCTTGATCGACAAGTTCCTGGAAGACGCGATCGAGCTGGATGTAGACTGTATCAGCGATGGTGAGACATCGGTCATCGGGGGAATGCTCGAGCACATCGAATATGCCGGCGTGCACTCGGGTGACGCCGCGATGGTGATGCCGCCGCACACGTTGTCGGCCGAGATGCTGACCACGGTGCGCAAGGCGTCTTACGCCCTCGCGAAGGAACTCAATGTGATCGGGCTGATGAATGTGCAGTTCGCGATCAAGGACAACCAGCTCTACGTCTTGGAAGTGAATCCGCGCGCGTCCCGCACGGTGCCGTTTGTCGCAAAGGCGATCGGCGTGCCGCTCGCGAAATTGGCGGCGAAGGTGATGACGGGCGCGAAGCTGAAAGACCTCGGGTTCACGCAGGAGCTGACGCCGAAGCACTGGTGCGTGAAGGAAGCGGTGTTTCCCTTTGTGCGGTTTCCGGGTGCGACGATCGCGCTGGGGCCGGAAATGCGCTCGACGGGCGAAGTCATGGGGCTCGACGACGATCTCGGGGTGGCGTTTGCGAAGGCGCAGGCGGCGGCGAAGCCGGGGCTGCCGATCAAGGGCAATGTTTTCCTCTCGGTGAAAGACAGCGACAAGCCGCGCGCGGTGGAAATCGCGCGGGCGCTGGAGAAGCTGGGATTCACGATCTACTCGACGAGCGGCACGGCGAAGACCCTGGCCGAAGGCGGCGTGGCGGTGAAACGGGTGGCAAAGATCGCCGAAGGCCGGCCGAACACGGTCGACCTGATCAAGAACGGACAGATTCAGATGGTGATCAACACGCCGGGCGGGATGATCCCGCGCCGCGACGAGAATGCGATCCGTTCAGCGGCGTATGCGCACAACGTGTGTATCATGACGACCATTACGGGAGCGGCCGCCGCGATCGAGGGCATCAAGGCCCTGAAGGAAAAGCATGTCGGCGTGCGGCCGATTCAGAAATATCGCGGGAATGTGAATGTGGTCAGGTAGGGCGTAGGTGCGCGGAAAAGCCGACCGGGGAAAGAGGGAGGGGCGGAAAGGGCGGAAGGTGCGAAAGCAGGAACGCTGGAAAATGACCGGCCGATTCGGGCTGAGCGCGAAGACGCGAAGGTGGCGAAGGGAACGCGAAGAATCGGAGGTTCTCCCGACGGCGCGTGCACTTGTCGGCGGGAACGGTTCCGCCGCGCTGGACAGCGCGTTCCTCGCGCAATGCGCGATGCTTTGAGACTGACTGCTGATCGCTGATCACTGACCCCGCCATAGGCGAGCAAGCCACCTGAACATCTGACTACTGGCTACTGACCTCTGGCCCCGCCCGAGACGCGCGAGGCGCCGAACGTGGGATTGCGTATCGGGCGCAGTTCCGCTTTTGGCAGGGGATGCTTTTTTCCCCTTTGCGCGGAGTTTCCCTGGCTGGCGTGGCGGCGGTCGTTTTTCTGGCGGGTTGCGCGGGCATTGCCACGGATTCGCCCGAGAACCCCGAGACGACGGCGAAAACGGAATCGGTGGCCGATAAACCGGCGCGCGAGAGCACAGCATCGGCCAGCTCGAGCGGCGCTTCCTCCCCGGCCACCGCGTCGGTGAGCGAGCCGCGGTATTCGTGGCTTGAAGGGCGTGGCTCGGACAGTCGCACGGCGACCCCCGAGACGCGCTCAGAGGCACCGCGTTCTTCGGGGAGCTCGGGCAC
>JANPIT010000015.1:0-2359 GCA_031425115.1 Opitutaceae bacterium
CGTCACCAGCGGCCGCGACAACAAAGTTCAGATCTGGGAAACGTCGGGCAAAAATGTTCGTGCGCTGCCGTTCACCGGCGAACTGCCCAATCGCGTCGCTTTCAACGACGACGGCAAGAAAGCCATCGGCAGCGACTGGGCTGGCAACGTCATCGTCTGGGATACGCAGACGGGCAAAGTTCTGGGTGACCTGGACGCCACGCCGCCGCCGGTGGCCGAGCGTGTCGCCGAAAGCACGAAGCGCATCGCTGCTTTTCAAATCGCCCTGGATCAAGCCACCGCCGCGCACGCCCCGGTCGATCAGAGCGCGCGCGCCGCCCAGGCGAAATTGGATCAGGCGAAAAAGTCGCTCGCAGAGAACCGCGGCCGCCTGACATCCCAGGGCGGCGAGATCATCAAACTTTCCGAGCAGATCGCGGCCGAACCCGAGAACGCCGCGGCGAAGGAGAAATTGATCCAAGCTCGCGCCGCGATCGCGGCCCTCGAAGCAAAAATAGCCGCTTTGCCGAAAGAAATCGCTGAAGCCACCAAGACCGCCGCCGCGGCGACGAAGAAGGCAGCCGACGCGAAGGTCGCCGTCGACGACGCCCGGGTGAAACTCACCGCTGCCCAAGCGGCGCTCGGCAAATGGCAGAACTTCAAACCCAGCGGCACCACCAGGCCGGCGGCGGCCAAAGTCTCGGCCGGGCAGGACTAGATCGGATTAACTAAAGCTGTAGCCGCAAAAAGGCGCAGAACGCGCAAAACAAAACCTCTTTCCCAGAGAAGAAAAGGTGTGCTGGTTTTGCGCCTTTTGTGCCTTTTTGCGGCCACGGTATTTTTGAAAATGCTCTAGCCCGCTCGGCGTAACGTGCCACAACCGGGCTTAATTGATCAATCCTCCGCGCCACCTCGCTCGCGCGCTGTAGCGTGATCCCGCGCGTGCGCGCCCGGGCGCGTTAGTTGCCGGTATCGCTGCGCACCACCACGCCGTTGCCGAAGACCACCTCTGTTTCTTCAGGCGACCGCCGCCCGCCGCCACCGCCCACACCGGTTCCCACGTTGACGCCGCCCAAACCGCCGCCCACCGAAACGCCGGTGTTGTTCAAGAGTCCTGAGCCCAGGCCGCCACCCTTGCGGTAGACCCACACCTCGTCCTCACCAGCCTTAGCGGAACGCGTCACGACCTCCGACGGTTTTCCCAGCGCCATCTCGACCTGTTCCGGGGTCATGCCCTTGCGCGCCTTGCCGTTGAGCACCGCCTCTTGCACCTCGAGCGGCCACGATTCGTAACGGGCCCGGCCCGAGTCGATGCGCGACATCGGAGAAGTTGAGCAGGCCGCGACCAAAACGCAGAGGAACGCCAAGGCAACACGCGGCAAAGATGGGATCAAAGAGCGATTCACCCGCGATTGGACGACTCCCGCGGCGAATTGTTGCACGCCCGCCGCGCAAACGTCGCTCGCGGCCCACCTTCGACAAATACCAGGCAGCAGAAGCCACCCAATTAGCTACGCCAACCGCGCCAAACCGCCCTACCCGGCGTGCCTTCGTTCACGCTCCTTTCGACTTCCGTCGTTTCGCGCTGCGCAACGCCCGCAAATCAGGATCCGTGGCACCATCGGCCTCGAGTCGTTTATCCATCGCGCACGCGATCCGCAGCCGATTCCGCGCGCCGTCAAGATCGCCCAGCAGCGATTCATAGCACGCGAGATTGTAATGGAGCACCGCGGACGCCTTGCCGTGAAAAGGCTCCGCTTCGAGCAGGACGGTGCGGGCTTCCGCAACGCGGTTCAACTCGCGCAGCGCATACGCCCAACCGATCCACGCCCCCACCACGGTCGGATGGGACCGCGCCAGCGGTTCCGCGACTGCAATCACGAGGTTCCACTGCCGCGCCCCGAGGTGCAGCTCGATGCGGACGGACCGGACTTCCGGCCTTGCCTGGTCCTCGGCGCCGATTCCATCCAGTTCCGCCAACGCCTCCGTGAACATCTCCAAGCCCACGTAGCCGAGCGCGTGGCTGATGCGACGCTGGAGGGGAATTCCACCGAGACCGCCGCCGCCAATCTTCATGCCGATGAAATGCGCGGACCGACGCCCGAGCGCAAGACCGGCGCGCGGAGGATCAATCCTGCACAGAAAAATTGATTCGCCCCGTCGGCCGCCCCAGTTGAAATCCGCTCAGAGTTAACCGTATTCCTCGCCGCTCCCCCGCGCGAGAATCCCTCGCGTCATTCCCTTTCACCGCATGAACCCCCTCGTCACCCGTCGCACTTTTATCAAAACCACGACCGCCGCGAGCGCCCTCGCGTTTCCCGCCGTCCTCCGCGCGCAAACTCCCGAAACGCCCACGCCGAATAACCGGCTCAACGTGGCC
>JANPIT010000016.1:0-1942 GCA_031425115.1 Opitutaceae bacterium
TCGCAGCCAACCCGCAATCAGGGCGTTTGTGAAGTCGGCGAATCAGATTATCTATTACACATGAGCCGGGCTTTCGTGCGCGAATCGGATTTCCCTCAGTTGCCGGAATTGCCTCCGCAAGTTTCGCCGCTGCCGCCCGGCGCGAAGAACTATCTCACCGCCGGTGGCGCGGCCCGATTGCGCACCGAACTGCAAGGCCTGCTCAACACCCAGCGCCCGCCCCTGGCCGCTGCACCGCTCGATGACACCGATGCCAAGCGGGCGCTCCAAGTGCTCGATCAGCGCATCCGCTATCTACAGGAAAGCCTCCGCACCGCCGACGTCACCGAGGTCGTGCCGGGCCCGACCGACGTCGTCCGCTTCGGGACAAGCGTAACGGTCCGCGAGAAAAATGGCGCCGAGACAAGCTATCGCATCGTGGGCGTCGATGAAACAGACCTCGACCGCAACTGGGTGAGTTGGTTATCGCCCATCGCTCGCGCGCTGATGAATGCAAAGCGCGGCGACCGCGTCCTCTTCAAAGCGCCCCGCGGCGCGCGAGAACTGGAGATCGTCGCGATCGACTACGAGATGTGAGAAATGGATTTTAGAGGTGCAATCGAAACTGGCCCGGTCGCATCGTTACCGCTGTTGGATTTTTCGCAGCGATTGAATGACGAACAAAATCATGCTCACCCGGCGCCAGTTCATTTCGACCACCAGCGTCGCGGGCACCGCGCTCGCCCTCGGATCCGCCCGCCCGACGCCCCTGCGCGCGGCCACGAACCCGGGGCCGAAGCCCTTCTCGTTCGTCCTGTTGGGCGACATCCACTACGATAAACTCGAGCACCACGACATGGCGTGGGTGCAGCGCGAGAAACCGAACGACGTGCGGCAGATCGAAAGCTACAGCCGCAATACGCGCGAGACCACCCCGCTCCTGCTGGCCCGCGTGCGCAACACGATCGCCGAGTTGAACAAAACGCCCGCGACGCGCGTGGCGTTCGTGCTACAGGCCGGAGACCTCGTGGAAGGGCTCTGCGGCAGCGAAGAGCTGGCCATGAAACATAACTCGGACGCGCTCGCGTTTGTGCGCGACGCGCAACTCGGCGCGCCGCTGCTTTTCACGAAGGGCAACCACGACATCACCGGGCCGGGAGCCGTCGCCGCGTTTGCCAACGTGTTTCATCCGTTCCTCACCGCGCAGGCGCGTGCGGTGGCGCCGGCGAGCGCGGAAGTTAAAACCGGAAGCTATACCGTGGATTGTGGGACTGCCCAGTTCGCGTTCTTCGATGCCTACGAGGCGACCAAGAGCCTCGCGTGGTTCGAAGCGGTCGCGGCCAAACGCACCGCGGAACACCTCTTCGTCGTCGTGCATCCGCCCGTGGTCCCCTACGGCGCCCGCTCGACGTGGCATATCTTCGCGCGGGAAGCGGAGACGGCGCGGCGGGAAAAACTTCTCGCCCTGCTCGGCGATCAACGCGCGCTGGTGCTCGGTGGACATATCCATCGCTACAACGCGCTGTCACGTGCCGCGGGGAAAGGTCGCTTCGCGCAGTTTGCGCTCAGCAGCGTGCTGACGGCGCCGACCGCCAAGCCGAAAGACATGCTCAGCGGGCTGGGCGCTTACACCCCTGATCAGATCAAGGTGGAGCCCAACTTTTCTCCGGCGAATGAAGCCGAGCGGCGCGCCGTGTATGAGGCCGAAAAGAAATTCGTCCACGCCTTCGATTACGCCGATCTCCCCGGTTACGCCGTCGTCACGGTCGACGGCGCACGCGTCACCGTGAAAATGTATGCAGGCACCGGCACCGAGGTGTGGCGCACCGTCGATCTGACCTCGCTGGCCAGCCGCGCGTAGTGGCGCCGCGATCGATCTACAAGTAGCTTGTAGGGGCGCCGACTAGGTGGGCCCGGTGTTCGAGCGAAACCAAAGGCGCCGCCACGCAGGGGCCCCCCAACC
>JANPIT010000017.1:0-6077 GCA_031425115.1 Opitutaceae bacterium
CGACAACGCCGATGCGCAGCTGAATGAATGGATTCTCGCGTGGGTCGCGCATACGCTTCCACGCGCCCCGTTCGATCTGTTCCAGGGGAATATTTTCTATCCCGCAACAGGCGCGCTCGCGTTTTCAGAACCCTTCGTCGACCTCGCAGCCATTCCGCGCCAACTCTGGCCGCTCCTCCAACTCACGACGACTACCTGTCTCGCGTTGGTGCTGCTCTACGGTCCGGGCTGGTGCTGGCTGCGGTCCCGCCCCCGCGCGCCCGGCGATCTCGCCCTCGCGATCATCGCCGGTCCGTTGCTGGTCGGTTTGCTCGGACTCATTTGCTGGGTGGCCGGTGGCGTGTTCGCCCCCGTGATCGTGGCGCGCACCGGTATCATCGCTTTTCTCCTCGTGCTCGGCGTGGGCGCGTGGCGGCTGCGTCCGCCCGCGCCCCTGCCCACGCCCGCGGGCACCGTCATCGCCGTCGGCACGCTCCTGGTCGGTTTTGCCGTCGCGAAAGCCAATCTCTCGATCGGACCCGCCGGCGAACTTTTTGGCGGCACCGTCTCACGCACGCTCGCGGTCGGTGGTCACTCTGACAGCCGCACGTCCTACCACAGCGTCCAGCTGATCGCGCACCACTCCGGTCCTTTCTCCGCCGAAGCCGAATCGTATTATTCGCCGTGGAGTTTTGCGAATCGTGGCCCGCTCGGCGGGCTCATTGCCGCTCCGGTCGTGCTCAGCCTCGGCGGCAATCCCCGGCCCGACGCCGTCAATCAAACCTGGCAACCCTTCGACCCCTACGGTTTCGCCAGCTATCGCATCACCCAGATCGTGCTGGCCTCGCTCGCCGGATGGGCGGTCCTCGGCGCGGCGGCCACAATTCTTCCCTCCACGTGGGCTCTGCTCGCCGCGATCATCGCGCTGCTGGCGCCATTCTTCGTTCACGAAATGTATTTCACCTGGCCGAAACTCGCGACGGCCGGCTTCGTCCTCGCCGCGTTCGTCCTCGCGCACACGCGTCGCCCGCTCGCTGCCGGGCTCACGCTGGGACTCGCCTATCTCTTCCATCCGCTCGCGCTGTTCAGCATTCCGCTTCTCGGCCTCTGGCTCCTGATCCGCGCGTGGCGCGAGAACCCCGGCTGGCGCCGGCTCGCCGCGCCCGCACGCTTCGCTGCCGGCGTCCTGCCTTTTGTGATACCCTGGGTCCTTCTCGGCCGCTTCGCTCCGTTCCGCACGGGTTCGCAAACGGTCTTCCTCGATTTCTTCCGGCTCTCCAACGGCAAACTCGAATCCGCCGCCAGCGCGTGGTGGCTCAGCCGATGGGACAATTTCGCCAACACCTTCGTGCCCTTCCACCTCTTCACCGTCGACCGCACGCACGAGTCGATCAACTCGGTCTACGCTGCGTCCGATCCTTGGGGGCAGGCCGCCTTCCTTTATTGGAACACCCTGCCTTTTGCCGTGGGACTGCCCTCGTTTGTCCTTCTCCTCGTCGCAATCATCGCTGCGTGTCGTCGCGCGCCCGGCATCGTGCTCCTGACGTTTTTCGGTCCGTCGTTGCTGATGATTGTTTACTGGGGCGCCGCGAGCTCCGGCATGATGCGACACTGCGGGCACGTGCTCTTTGTTTCGTTCATCGTGCTCGGCGTCTGGAGCCTGGCCATCCACGCTGGCGCGTGGCGCGACCGCGCCCTCTCCGCGTTCCTCCATCCGGCGTGCTTTGCTTGGCGCGGCGTGGAAATCGCGCTGATGGCATTCGGCACCACACTTCTCCACGCGCGTCCCACGTGGTCGGGACCGCTCGGCTGGAACGACGCCCTCTCCCTCGCACTCGCCGCCACGTGCCTCATCGCGGCCGTCATTTTGCTAGCGAAAGCCTCCGCCGCACTTAAGCATCCTGTTTACGTCGGCCGTGCGTCGGCACCTTTTTCCACGTGACCAAATCACTCCTCGTTACCGGTTCGTCCGGACTCATCGGCTCCGAAGTCTGCGCGTATTTCGCCCGCGAACTCGGCTACACGATCCACGGCGTCGACAACAACCAGCGGGCCGTCTTCTTCGGGCCGCAGGGCGATACGCGCTGGAACCAGCAGCGCCTCACCTCGGAGCTGAAGGGTTTCGTGCACCACGAACTCGACATTCGCGATCGCGCCGGCGTGCTCGCTCTCGTGCGCGAGGTGCGGCCCAGCGTCATCGTGCACACCGCCGCGCAGCCGAGCCACGATCGCGCCGCAGCGATCCCGTTCGACGACTTCGACACCAACGCCGTCGGCACGCTCAACCTCCTCGAGGCCGCCCGCCAGGCGTGCCCGGAATCGCCCTTCGTGCACATGAGCACGAACAAGGTTTACGGCGACGCCCCCAACCGCATCGCGCTGCAAGAGCTCGAGACCCGCTGGGACTACTCCGATCCGCACTACGAGCATGGCATCGCGGAAACGTTCACCATCGACCAATCGAAGCACTCGCTTTTTGGCGCATCGAAAGTCGCCGCCGATGTGATGGTGCAGGAATACGGTCGCTACTTCAACCTGCCCACCTGCGCTCTCCGCGGTGGCTGTCTCACGGGGCCCAACCACACCGGCGTCGAACTCCACGGCTTCCTGAGCTACCTCGTGAAATGCAATCTCGAGGGCCGCGAATACAAGATTTTCGGCTACAAGGGCAAACAGGTGCGCGACAACATCCACTCCCTCGACGTCGCGCGCTTCATGGCCGCGTTCGTCGCTGCTCCGCGCGCCGGTGAGGTCTACAACCTCGGCGGCGGCAAGGCCAACTCGTGTTCCATTCTGGAAGCGTTCAAGATCGCCGAGCAGTTCTCGGGCAAAACGCAGACTTACACGTATCTCGATCAGGCCCGCGCCGGCGACCACATCTGTTACTACAGCGACCTGCGGAAGATGCGCGCGCACTACCCCGCGTGGGACATCACGCAGTCGCTCGCCGAGACCATCCGGCAGATCGTCGAGTCCTGGCGTCACCGGCAAAAATCGTGAAACACCCCGCGTAAAAACGCGTCGAACCTCGTCGGGCAACTTGCGGGGCAGCCGCCTCCGCGTCCCCTATCGCCATGCCATTCCTGACCGCTCTCTTCGTTTGCGCCCTGGCGATTCTCGCGCCGTCGCTGCGCGCCACCACCGTCATCCCGCCGACGTTTCCGGAACTGGTCGAAAAGGCTGATGCCATTTACCGCGGCCGCGCCACGGCGGTTGAATCCCGCTACGTCGATCGCCCGGACGGCAGCCGCGTCATCAAGACCTTCGTGACCGTCGCCATCGACAAGGTGCTCAAAGGTCCCACCCAACCCTCCATCACGCTCGAATTTCTCGGCGGCCGCGTCGGCGAAGACAGTCTGCGCGTCACCGGCATGCCGCGCTTCACCGTCGGCACGGACGATTACTTTTTTGTGCAAAAAAACGGCCAACAATTCTGCCCACTCGTCGCCGTGATGCATGGACGCTATCGCGTCGTCCGCGATGAGGTGCAGGGCCGCGACTACGTCGCCCGCGACAATCGCGCGCCGCTGACCGATATCGCGGAAGTGGGTCTGCCGATGACGGAGCTGCCCGCGCAGGTCCGCGCCGCCACTGCCACTGCGACGGCGAGCCGCGCACTCACGCCCGCCGCCTTTGAGGCTGGGGTCACTTCCGAAGTGCAGCGCGGCGTCCTCCGCGCGCGGCAGAACTAAGCCGCCATGTCGCGCTCTTCCTCCCTGCGCGCCGCGCTTACGCTCGCCGGCGCGCTCACCGCCTCGGGCCCTGCCTTCGGCTTCGCGTTTTTCGGCCCTGCCTTGCCCGATGGCGACATCGTGATGCACCTGCAACTCGGCACGCCCGCCACGCCGTTAAGCGACGGCGCGGCCGATTGGGCCGCCGTGGCCGAATCCGCCCTCAACGAGTGGAACACTCAGCTTGCGCGCGTTCGCTTCACCACCGTCCGCGATTCCACCGCCGCGATCGCGCCCAGTAACCGCATCAGCAACGTCGTTTTTCGCCCCACCATCTTTGGCGAGGCGTGGGACGAAAACACCCTGGCCGTCACATTCGTGACCAGCACGTCGACCGAGCGCGACGTCGTGTTCAACGCCAACCGCACGTGGGATTCCTACCGCGGCGCCCTGCGCACCGCGATGGATTTCCGGCGGGTCGCTTTGCACGAATTCGGTCATGCCCTCGGCCTCGATCATCCCGACGACCCGGAGCAGGTCTTCTCCGAAGATCGCGCCTCGCAAAACGTGGCGGCCATCATGCGCAGTCGCGTGAGCAGCGGCACAGAATCGCTCCGCGCCGACGACATCACGGCCGTAAAGTTACTCTACGATCGCTTCCCCAACGCCTCCGTGGCGCAGAACCGCTCCATCGCCGCGGGCAGCGGCAGTCTGACGTTGAGCGCGACCACCAGCGGGGCAGGCCCGTTCAGCTATTTCTACTATTTCCGCCCTACCGGCTCGAATGCGTTTGAGCATTTCGCCTTCGCCACGGGCCCAAGCTACACGATCGGATCGGTGCAGCCCGCCGACGCTGGGCTCTTTGTCATCACGGCAACGAACACGACCACCGGCGCGTTTTTTAGCACGACGTCGTTCGTGACCGTGCCCGCCACGGCCACCTCGCCCGACACCACGCTCGCCAACATTTCCACGCGCGGCCTCGTGGGCACGGGCAGCGATGTGCTCATCGCGGGTTTGTCGATCGGCGGCACGACGAGTAAAACTATCTACGTGCGCGCCGCCGGCCCCGCCCTCACCGACTTCGGTGTCAGCGGCGCTCTCGCCGATCCCACGCTCACGATCTTTAGCAGCAACAATCCCAACGTCGCGCTCGCCACCAACGACAACTGGGAGAGCAGCAACCCCGCGACGATTTCCGCCACCGCCACGCGACTCGGCGCCTTTCAATTCAAAGCCGGCTCGCGCGACGCCGCCCTCGTAACGACGTTGCCCCCCGGCAGCTATACCGCCGTGGTCAGCGGCGTCGGCGGCGGCACCGGCATCGCGCTCGTCGAAGCCTACGATGCGGATCCCGATGCTGCGACCGCCCGCACGCGCAAACTCGTGAACATCGCCACACGCGGCCGCGTGAACACCGGCGACAACGTGCTCATCGCCGGCCTCGTCGTCTCCGGTCCCGCTCCGCGCACCTATCTCATCCGCGCCATCGGTCCCACGCTCCTGCGCCCTCCTTTCAACATCACCGGCGCTCTGATCGATCCCTTCCTGCAACTTTACCAAGGCGAGCGCTTGATTCGGGAAAACGACGATTGGGATTCGCCCGAGGCTTCACGTCCCGCCTTGCGCGAGGCGTCGACGCGCGTCGGAGCATTCGCGATGTTGGAATCCCGCATCCGCGAGATTCGTTCCGGCCTCGACTCCGCGATGCTCGTCACGCTTTCGCCCGGCACCTACACGGCGAAAGTCAGCGGCTTCGAAGGCGCGACCGGCGTCGCGCTGATCGAGATCTACGAAATGCCGTAGCGCGGGCGCGCAAACTCCAAGCGCCAAGATCCAAGCGCCAGAGAAACCTCAAAATCCCAAGCGCGCCCTGGATTTTTGGCCTTGAACGCTCTCTGGTGCTTGGGGCTTGGTGCTTGGAGCTTTTTCTCATGTCCGACTTCAAGCACTTCTTCGGCGTCGCGCCGTCCGACCAAAATGCGCTCGATCTCTTTACGGGCGAATGGTCGTCGCAGCCGCCGGCCAATCGGCCGGAATTGAAGGCGGGGGTCACGCCACTCTTCGACGATCCGCGGATCGCGTGGGCCCACCACCGCCTCATGGAGATGGGCCTCGAGGGCGGGATCGCCGCGCGCGATGTCCTCGAACTCGGCCCGCTCGAGGGTGGTCACAGCTACCTGCTCGATCGCCTCGGCGCGAAGTCCATCACGGCGGTCGAGGCCAACGCCCGCGCCTACCTGAAATGCCTGATCGCGAAGGAAACGTTCGGCATGCCCCGCGCGCGTTTCCTCCTCGGCGACTGTCTGGAGTTTCTCCGCAGCACTGAGCAAGTCTATGACGTCGGCATCGCCTGCGGCATCCTCTACCACCTGACCAATCCGGTCGAGTTACTCGAGTTGCTCGCCCGCCGCTGTAACTCGCTCT
>JANPIT010000018.1:0-16172 GCA_031425115.1 Opitutaceae bacterium
GGGCACGCTGTTTGCGATTCTCGGCGTGCTGCTGATCGTGATCGAGCACTGAGGAGTCGGAGCTAAGCGCGAAGACGCGAAGTTCCTCAAAGGCTCGCCAAGATTTCTGAGCTCTAAACTTGGCGTTTCTTCGCGCCCTTCGCGTCTTTGCGCTTAATCCGTGGGCGCTACGTATCGAAAGAGGAACCTCACCCGAGGATTTTCGGAATTCCGCGTGTGAGATTTTCCGGAGCGCCCGTTGTGATCAGCAGATTGTCTTCGATGCGCACCCCGCCGAGGTCGAGGTGCTGCTCTACCAGCGGCCAGTTCACGCAGTCGCGATAGCGGGCGCGCCGAACCGGATCATTGAGTAAAGGTGGGATGAAATAGAGGCCGGGCTCGACCGTCACGACGTAGCCGGGAGCCAGTGGGAGATCCATGCGCAGGGTGCGCAGACTGGGGCGCGGATCCTTCGTGCGGCCGGGGGCAAGACCGCTGCCGTCGCGGACGCCGAGCCCGACCATGTGACCGAGACCATGAGGAAAAAACAACGTGTGCGCCTCTTGCTCCACCAGCGATTCCGGCGCACCGCGCATCACGCCCATGCTGACGAGGCCTGCGACGAGATCGACGGCGGTGGCGAGGTGGATGTCTTTCCACTCTGCACCCGCGACGCAGCGCGTGATCGCGCGCTCCTCAGCCGCGAGCACCGTCTGGTAAAGATCGCGTTGGAACCCGGTCGGCGGGCCGGCGACGAATGTCCGCGTGACATCCGCGGTGTAGCGATCGACCTCGGCGCCCGCGTCGATCAGCACAAACTCGTTTGGCCGCGCCGCCCGCGACGAGGGCTCGAAGTGCAGCACGGCGGCGTTAGGCCCACTGCCGACGATGGTGCCGTAGCCGGTGCGAGTGCCGCCGCCGCGAAAAAATTCAGTCTCCAACTCAATCTGGATCGCGCGCTCCGTCTGGCCCGGGCGCAGATTCGCCGCGACGTGGGCAAAACCCCGCGCGGTCGCGTCGACAGCGCGGCGCAAGAGCGCGATCTCGAGCTCGTCCTTGGGGCGGCGCGCATGGGTCAGCGCCGCGCGCGCCGTAGCGCTGGCGACCTCGTCAAACCCCAGGCCGCGGCGAGGCGTGCCGAGCTGAACCATGCGCCGGTCTCGCCGCGCCGCGAGCCACTCTTCGAGTTGCGGTAGCGGCGTGCCCGCCAGTTGCGTGCGACCTTCCCAGACGCGCTCGCCTTCGGTCACAAGCGGCACAAAGGACACCCAGCCTCCGTTCGCCGCGCTGGCATCCCGGGGATCGAACGCCACGACGCCGCCGGCGCATTCCGCGCCCGCGAGGTAAAAATACTCCGCGTGCGATCGAAATGGATACGTCTGATCGCTGCCTTCCGGCAGCGGGAATGGTTCGCCAGCGCCGATGAGCACGATGGCATCGCCAGGCAGCCAGGCGGCAGCCACGCGGGCACGACGGTGGGAAAGTTGCGGTTGGCTGAAAGCGGTCATGGAGACGAGCGGGCACGCTGTCGTGCCGCGGCCGGCCTCGCAAGGGCGGAAGCCGTAGCGACAGCCCTGGTCGCCTTTGGCGCGGCCGAAGGCGGGTAACCTCCGTGCCGGCTGACCCTCAAGGCCGGCAGGCCAGGACGACCGCCGCTACTGCGGCGGTGGCGTTCTCACCATTTCCTCGCTCTTGCGCGGCCCGGTCCTTTTGATCGTAACCATGAAGTTACCTCTGCTGCGGTGGGCGCGGTGCGCGATGGGAATGGCGTGGCTGGCCTCCGCCGCGGCATTTGCGGCCGAGCCGAAAACCAACGTGCTCTTCATCATGGCCGATGATTACCGGCCGGAGATTGGCAGCTACGGTTCTACGGCGCTGACGCCTCAGCTCGACCGGCTGGCGCGGCGGTCGGTGCAGTTCGAGCGCGCGTATTGCCAGCAAGCGGTGTGCAACCCGTCGCGTTCGTCGATGCTCACGGGTCTGCGACCCGACACACTCGGGCTCTGGAACAACGGCACGCACTTCCGGGAGCGTAAGCCGGACGTGACCACGCTCCCGCTCCACTTCAAGCAGCACGGCTACACCACGCGTTGCGTCGGGAAGATCTTTCACAACTGGCACACGAAGGAAAAAGGCGACGCGCGTTCGTGGAGCGCGCCGGAATTTCTGCACTATGCGACGCACGGTGACGATGGCGCGCAGGTGTCGGGCGAGATGCCGAAGAACCACGCGACGGGTGGGCCGCGAAAATATACCAATGTCGCGATGTGCGAGAGCCGCGACGTGCCGGATGAGGCGTATTACGACGGTAGAGTCGCGGCGGAGGCCGTGCGTGTGCTCGGTGAAATGCAGCGGGACGGAGCGCCCTTCTTTCTCGCGGTGGGTTTCTGGAAGCCGCATGCGCCCTTCAACGCGCCGAAGAAATACTGGGATCTCTACGACCGCGCCAAACTGCCGCCGCTCGATCCGCGGCGGCCGGTGGGCGCACCGGACGTGGCGTTCCACGACAGCCGCGAGATTCTGGGGCTGCCCGATGCGCGCGTCGCTCCCACGGCGGAGCAGATGGCGGAGATGCGGCACGGTTATTTCGCGAATATCTCCTACCTTGATGCGCAGATCGGCAAGGTGCTCGACGCGCTCGATCGCAGCGGCGTGGCAGGGCGCACGATCATCGTGTTCGCGGGCGACCACGGCTATCACCTGGGTGAGCACGGGCAGTGGGGCAAGACGTCGAACTTCGAACTCGATGCGCGCGTGCCGCTGATGATCGCGACGCCGGGCAGCCGGCACGCGGGGAAGCGCACCATGGCATTTGCCGAATTGGTCGACGTGTTTCCGACGCTCGTGGATCTGTGCCGGCTGCCGAAGGCGGCCGGGCTCGAAGGGCTGAGCCTCAAGCCGGCGTTGGAAAATCCGGCGGCGACGGTGAAGCCCGCGGCGTTTACGCAACATCCGCGGCCGGCCTACTACGATCGCGAGCCGGACAAGCAGCCAAAGGCGATGGGTTGCAGCGTGCGGACGGCACAGGTGCGCTACACCGAGTGGCGCGATTGGAAGAGCGGCGAGACGATCGCGCGGGAGCTTTACGCCGAGGCGGACGAGCCGGCGGAGACGCGCAATGTGATCGACGATCCGCGGTTCGCATCGGCGCAGCGTGACGCAGAGGCGTTGCTGCGGGCGCAGTTTCCGAAGGCGGCGCATTGAACCAATTTTTCCCCATGACCTCCCATTTGAACCTCCCTGGCGTCGCACGCGGTCTGTTGGTTGCGATCGTTCTCGTTCTATCGCTGTTGGTCCCGGCCTCGCGCGCGGCGGATGGTGCGCGGCCCAATATTCTCTTCATCATTTTCGACGACTGGGGCTGGCAGCATGCCGGCGCGTATGGATCGACCTGGGTCAAGACGCCGAACTTCGATCGCGTGGCGCGCGAAGGCGTGCTGTTCAAGAACGCGTTCACCTCGAATCCGAAATGCAGCCCGTGCCGTGCGAGCATCCTCACGGGACGCAACACGTGGCAGCTCAAGGAAGCGGTTTCGCACGGCGGCATGTTTCCCGAGGGCTTCGAGGTGTATCCCGATCTGCTGGAGCAAGCGGGCTACGTGATCGGTCTTACGGGCAAGGGGTGGGGGCCGGGCGATTTTCGCACGCTGGCGAAGCGCACGCGCAATCCGTCGGGTCCGAGCTTCGACGAAATCAAAAGCACGCCTCCGGCCTCGGGCATGGGGCGAATCGACTACACGAAAAACTTTGAAGCGTTCCTGCAGCAGCGATCGAAGGAGAAACCGTTTTGTTTCTGGATGGGATTTCAAGAGCCGCATCGCACCTACGAGCTGAATTCGGGGGTGCGGCTCGGTAAGAATCTCGCTGACGTCAAAGTGCCCTCGTATCTGCCCGACACGCCCACGGTCCGCGGCGATCTCGCCGACTACGCGATCGAAGTGGAGTGGGCGGATGCTTACATCGGCAAGGCCCTCGCTGCACTCGAGGCGACGGGCGAATTGGAAAACACGCTCGTGGTCATCACCTCGGATCATGGCATGCCGTTTCCGTATGTGAAGGGGCAGATTCACGAGGACGGCTTCCGGCTGCCGCTTGCGATGCGCTGGGGCAAGGGGATCAAGCCGGGTCGCGTCGTGGAAGATTTCATCAACGTGCGGGACTTCGCTCCGACCTACCTGGAACTCGCGGGTCTGCGCGCGCATCCGCAAATGACGGGGCGCAGCCTGGCGGCCTTGTTGCGCTCGCCGAATTCGGGCTGGGTGGAAAATCGCGACGTAATGCTCGCGGGTAAGGAGCGCCACGATTTGGGCCGGCCGCATGACTGGGGCTATCCCGTGCGCGCGATCCGGACGAAGGAATTTCTCTACGTGCGCAATTTTCACCCCGAACGCTGGCCGGTGGGGAATCCGGAAACCGATTTCGGTAACTGCGATCCGGGCCCATCGAAGGATGTGCTGAAGGCGATCGGTGGTTTTTATTACGATCTATCGTTTGGAAAACGGTTGGCCGATGAACTCTATGATCTGCGGAGCGATCCCGAGGGAGTGAACAACCTCGCGAACAATCCCTATTACGCGAAGCCGATGGAGGACCTGCGCACTCGCATGATGACGATCCTCCGCGAGGAAAAAGATCCGCGCGCGCTCGGCGAGGCGGCGATCTTCGACACCTACAAATACGTCGGCGCGCGCGGCAAGGCCTACGACACGTGGTTGAAAGCCCAAGAGGAAAAGCTCGCGGCGTTGGCGGCGGCGAAGGCCACCGAAGCGCCCAAGCAGGCGCCGAAGAAAAAGAAGACCGGTGAAGAGTGACCCTGATTCCGCAAGGAAGCCCCTCCTCACCGTCGGCGACGATGACGCGGCGGCTGACACCCGGCCCACCCTAGCGCAGAAACGCAGAGCGACGCAGTAGGCGTCCTGCGTGGCTGGCACTGGGACTTTTAGGAATATCCCCATCTTTCATGAAGCTCCCTGTGCTCTCCGCGCTCGCACTCGCGCTGCTCGCGTTCTCAACTAAAGCGGGCGCGGCGAATCCGCCGCCGCCGAACATCCTGGTGATCTACCTCGACGACATGGGGTGGGCTCAGACGGGGGCCTATGGTGGCAAGCTTGCGCCGACGCCGCACCTCGATGCGATCGCCAAGGGTGGCGTGCGGTTCACCGATGGCTACGTCTCCGCGTGCGTGTGCGGGCCAAGCCGGGTGGGATTGATGACGGGCCGATATCAGGCGCGCACGGGCCACGATGCGAATGGCAATCGCGACGGCCGCGAACTGCTCCTGAGCGAGACGACCATGGCGCAACGACTAAAAGCGGCGGGCTATGCCACGGGCATCGTCGGCAAGTGGCATCTCGGCGATACCAACGAGAAATTTCTGCCGGCCTCGCGCGGTTTCGATTTTTCCGTCGGCTCGCTGGGCAATCTCGGCGAAGGAGCGTTTTATCGCGGCACGCAGATCGTCAAAGAACTCCCGGGCGCGCCGATCACTTCGCCGGTTTATCGCGACGAAGCGGTGAAGTTCATTCACGAACGGCGCGCGCAGCCTTGGTTTCTCTACTTGGCGTTAAACGCGATGCACACCCCGCACGTGGCGTCGCCGGCTTGGTTGCAAAAGTTCCAGCACCTAGGCGCGCGCGAGCATAATTACGCCGCGATGTTGAGCGAGGTGGACGATGCCATTGGCGGCGTGATGGCTAAGTTGCGCGAGCTGAAGCTGGAGGAGAACACACTCGTTTTTGTGATCAGCGACAATGGCGGCGCGGCGCCGCAGGCGGAGCTGGGCGGCTTGCGCGGACGGAAGTGGTTCGTGTGGGAGGGTGGTATCCGCGTGGCTTGGATGGTCCAGTGGAAGGGCCGCATCCCGGCGGGCCGGGTGAACGCGGAGCCGGTCATTCAGCTCGATGTGTTACCGACGGCGCTGGCCGCCGCAGGAGTGACTGCGAAGCCGGAGTGGCAGCTGGATGGCGTAAACCTTCTCCCGCTTCTCGAAGGGCGCACCACCCAGCTCGCACCGCGTGAGCTGTTTTTTCGTTTCGGGGTGCAATACGCGGTGCGGCAGGGCGACTGGAAACTCGTCAAAGCGTCCAAGGACATGCCGCCCATGCTCGTAAACCTCGCGAACGACCGCGGGGAGCAGACGGATTTGAGCGCGAAGGAGCCGGAGCGCGCGAAGGCGATGCAGGCATCGTTTGACCGCTGGACGGCCCAGATGCAGCCACCGCGTTGGGAAGATCGACGGTGGAACGGGGACGAAGATCGAAAGGCCAATCGCACGGAAGAGCGGAAGGATAAAAAGAGAGCCAAGCTCTGAAACCCGGGGCTCGTTCCCGCTCAGCGCGGGCGTTGCGCTCGCGACGTGCGTCTCCCGTTATGCGCCGATGGCAGTGACGGCGTCGAAGCGCACGACGGCGCGATTCTCCGCGCGTGATTGCGCCAGCACTACGGTGAACTGCGCCTCCCAATCGTTCTGCTCTTCGGTATCGATAAGCACCTGGCCGATCTCCCACGGGTCCTTTTCCGTTTCGTCCCAGTGGGTGTGCTTGGCCGAGCGGCCTTCGGGATCGAGGCGGAAACGGCCGTGCGCTTCGAAATAGGGCGTGAACGCGGCTTCGAGTCGCTTCGCTTCGGGAGACATCGATGATCCCTCGGGCGCACCGACACCTGCCTCGCCAGTCGCAAGACGCACGGCGGCACTTTCCCACTCGCGGGCGGCGACGTCCTGTAGAAAGCCAAAGATGATCGTGCGCACGAGCCGGCGAAACGCGGCATTGTCCCGCGTGATATCAAATGACGCTGGTCGAGCCGGCTTGTCGGCGCCATCCGCCAACGCAGAGACAAAGTCCGGATTACGCAGCCGCTCCCACTCCTCGAGCAGGCTCGAGTCGATGCCCCGGATCAGCTCGCGGAAGTAGTCTTCCATCTCGATGACCTCTTCGGTCTTCGCGCTGGTTGGGACGGTCTGACCGAGGACTTTCCAGACCTGCGAGAGGTGACGCAGCAGGAGGCCCTCCGAGCGCTGAAGGCCGTAATCGCGGATGTAGTCGGCGAAGCTGAGGTAGCGCTCGAACATCTCGCGGGCGATCGACTTGGGCCGGACGTTTTCCTGATCCACCCAAGGGTGCGCGGCGGCGAAGGCGTTGAAGCTGTCGTAGAGAAATTCCCGCAACGGTTTCGGGTGTTCGATCTGCTCGAGTTTTTCCATCCGCTCCTCGTAGCTCGCCCCGGCGGCGCGCATCTCTTCGACTTTTTCGGTTTTCAGTTTGTCGACCTGCCGGCGCAGGATCGCGTCCGGATCCTCGACGATCGCTTCGCAGAGCGTGAGCACATTGAACGGATAGTCCGGTGATTCGCGGTCGAGCAGCGGCAGCGTGTCGATGAGGTAGAGCGAGAGCGCTTGGTGGAGCGAGAAATCGTCCTGGAGCGCGACGTTGACGCTGAGCTTGGAGTGCGTGGTCTCGCCGTTTCCTTCGGGCTCTTTTTTCCGCGGCGCGATCTCCACGATCTTCCGATCGACCAATGCGCGGAAGAGTTGCCACGCGCGTTTGCGCAGCGCGCGCTTGCGGTGCGCGGTTTCGTGCGAGTCCCGAATGAGGCGCTGCATCGCGCGACAGCCGTCGCCTTCGCGGCCGAGGACCAGGAGCAGCATGCCGTGCGAAACCTCGAAGCGCGACACGAGCTCCTCGGCGGGCGAGATGCGCAGGCGCTCGAAGGTCTTCGCGTCCCAGCTCACCGAGCCCTCCGGTGCACTCTGTTTCACGAGCTTCTTTTTCTTCTTCGGATCACCCGCCGCTTTCTCTTCAGCGCGTTTGTTTTCGATGACGTGCTCCGGCGCCTGAATGACGACGTAGCCTTTGTCGTCGTAGCCCTTGCGGCCGGCGCGGCCGGAGATCTGGCGGAAATCGCGCACGCTGAGGACGGCGGCTTTTTTGCCGTCGTATTTCCAGAGCTGGGTGAAGACGACGGTGCGAATCGGGACATTGATTCCCACCCCGAGGGTGTCGGTGCCGCAGATGACTTTGAGGAGGCCTTTCTGCGCGAGCTGTTCTACGAGGATGCGGTATTTCGGCAGCAAGCCGGCGTGGTGCACGCCGATGCCATGCCGTAGCCAACGGCGCATTTCTTTACCGTAAGGACTGTTGAAGCGCGCGGACTCGAGGGCGGTCTGGAGCGCGCCCTTCTCCTCTTTCGAGCACACGTTCACGCTCATCAGGGCTTGCGCCGCCTCGCTCGCGGAGCGTTGCGTGAAATAGACGAGGTAGACGGGGGCGCGCTTCAGCGCCAGCAGCTCGGCGACGCGCTCGGTGAGGGGCATCTCGGAGTATTCGAACTCCAGCGGCACGGGGCGGCGGTCGCTGCGCACGGTGACACTTGGCGCGCCGGTGACGCGGGTCATCTCTCGCTCGAAAAATGCCGTCTCGCCGAGCGTGGCTGACATCAGAAGGAATCGCGCGTGCGGCATGGTGAGCAGCGGCACCTGCCAGGCATAGCCGCGGTCGGCGTCGGAGTAGTAATGAAACTCGTCCATGATGACCGCGCGGATGTCGCTCTCCTCGCCGCGGTGCAGCGCGATGTTGGCCAGGATCTCCGCGGTGCAGCAGAGAATCGGCGCACGCGGATTTACGCTGGCATCGCCGGTCATCATGCCGACGTTCTCGGGCCCGAAGTCGCGGCAGAGTGAGAGGAATTTTTCGTTCACCAACGCCTTGATCGGGCAGGTGTAGACGGAGCGCTCGCCGGCGCAGAGCGCTTTGAAATGATAGGCGGCCGCGACCAGGGATTTGCCGGAACCGGTCGGCGTATTCAGAATCACATTGCGCCCACCGAGCAGTTCAAGAATCGCCTCCTCCTGTTCGGGATAAAGCGACAGGCCGCGCGCCGCGCTCACCGTCAGGAAGCGCTCGAGCACCGCGTCGGCGTCGGGCGGGCGACCATCCGCTTGACGGAAGGGCGCGAGGGGCGCGGCAGGCAAAGAGGGCGACGACATTCCGCGCCAAAGGCGCAGCGCGAACGCGAAGTGTCAAATCCCGGCAACCGGGCTGGCTCAGTGCTCGTGTGCCTGATCGCGGCGACCGCGGCGATTGTCGCCTTCAGGGCGCGCCGGGGTCGCGGGCGCGGGGGCGGGTGCCGCCACGCTTGCCGCCGGTGCGGGCGCCGGTGCGGGCGCCTGGGCGGGTGCCACGGGGCCCATCACCGCGCCGCGCGCGGGGGCAGGTGACGCCATCGGCAGATTGGGGACGGACTGGGCGGGCGCGTGGCCGCGATTTTGCGAATACGTGCGGCCGGATTGATTCGAGTTGGGCGGGGCAGTTTGCAGTGCGCGGGCGGGTCCGGCGACGGGGCCGTGCACGGGCATCGACCGCGCAGAGTTCGCCATGGGCAGCGAGGGCGCGTTCTGCACGTGTGGCGCCGCGGAGGTTTGAGGTGCGTCGCCGGCTTGGGGCCGACGGGAGCGCGAATCGCCATCCCGCTCACGCGTCCCTCCCTGGTAGGAGCCGGCGCGGGCGGAAGGAACTACGGCAGGGGCGGGTTCGTTTGCGACTGCCGGCAGAGGAGTGTTGCGCGCCATTGGGAGCGACGGAACGACCGGCAGCGTGGATGACGAACGGACGCGAGTGCCGGGCGAGTCTTGACGCGAATCAGGCGGGTAAGCGCGCTGCTGGGAATTCGAGACGGTTCCGGGGTAGCCATCGCGGCGATCGTCCGCGCGGTGATCGCGAGAGCCGTGATCGCGGGGTGTGTAACCACGAGAAGAAGAGTGGCCGAATGAGGTGGGGCGGACGACCGTGGTGCGAGACTGCCAACTGACGCTTACGCTGGAGCGTGCCGGCTGGACGGCTGGGTGCCACTGCCGGACTTCGTGCGAACGGACAACATAGCCGTGGGCGACTGGAGCGATGGGCACAACCGGCCGACGCCAATCGTGGCCGCTCCAGTGCCGATGACGGTTGCCCACCCAAATGCTGTGGCGATTCCAGTCGCAGTCGAACGCGAGCCAGGATCCTACGGCGACACCCGCGCCAAAGGTCATGAACGGGCGCGAGTAGTAAACGGGGCGATCAACAAAAACGACTTCGGGCTCGTAGTGCGGGACGTAAATCACGTCGGGCTGAGCCGGCACGATGCGGATGACCTGCGGCTCCGAAATTACCTGTTGCTGGGGCGTGTCGATCAGCGTGCCAGCGGCGCGGGCTTGAGCGCGGAGACGTTGCACCGATTGCATGACATCGGCCGGCTGTTCGGTGAAGGCCTCACCGAGCTGCTTGGTCCATTGGAGGTTTTCATCCATCCACTTAATGACCTCACCGTAGTGCGTGAGCGACTTCACGCTCTCATCCCAGGCGCGGTGCTCGATCTGAGAGCGATCGCCAGGGAAATCGCGCAGGTGACGAGCAGCCAGCACGATGTCCGCCGGTGCGGTCGAGGCGGGGAGGATCAAGGCGATCAGCGCATCCGGATAGAGCGCGATGGGTCCCACGAGCTGCTCCAGCTCTTGGGCGGTCCGCAGCGTTCCGACGGCGGGCGCCTGCGATATCGGAACTTGCTGCGCGACAAGCGCGGGGCCGGCGAGCAACAGAACAGACAGGGCGGACAGGACGCGGGAAGTTTTCATAGGTGGGGGCGCCGCTCGTCGGACGAGGTTAGTATTACGGTTATTCACTTCTCCCGATCGCACGCCGCGCGCGACGAACGGGGGCGGCGACGTGCTCGCCGCCCCGACCAATTCAGATCTGCGAGTAAGCCGTGGGCACGAGAAACCGCGCGGTGTTCTTCGAAGTGTTCTCAGCGTATTTAGGCAGGTCCTTCATCTTCACCCAGCGTGGGTCAGGACCAAATTTTTTCCAGTTCGCCAGGTGCGTGGCGAGATCAGGGGCCGACGTGATGTAACGGAGGTGGGGGAGATTTGGGCCGGTGAGCGCTTGGCCAAAAAACACGGGCGACATGCCGAGATCCTTCATGACCTCGATCTCGCCCTCGTCGAACATGTCCATCTTGTTCAGGGCCTTCAGCTCGCTGTGGCTCTCGTAATCGCGCATCTCAAAAATACGCGTCGCCGTCTTGTTCTTCGAGTGCGCCGGGACCTGGTGCTGGGGAAAGCCCGCGAATGCGAGCAGCAGCCAGCTATCGATGCGCTCAAAGGCCGGGCTGGCTTTTCTCACCTGGAGGTAGTCGGCGCCGGCTTTTTGCAGAGTGGCGTCGCGATGCAGCTCCGCGCTGACGCTTGCGAAGGCTTCGAGAGAGGCGTAGGGCGTCAAAACCCAGACCGGCGAATCGGTCATCGGCGTCGAAGTCCCCGCGGGTTTGTTGACCTCGAGCTCGGTGAACACGCCGATGTCTTTGAGCCCGCGTTTCGTAAGTGCGGGCAGCAGGGCCTTTTCGAGGTAAGCATCGAGGGGTGCGCGCGTCGCGCTAGCCTTGAGCCGTTTGTCGGCCTTCAAGTGATAGCAGCGCAGTTCGTAATACTCGCGTCCGGCGACGCCAGAACTCGGGGTGGCGGCTCGGCCGACGGGCGCGAGGGCGACGCCGGCGGATGCGGCGAGGGAGGTTTTGAGGAAATCGCGGCGAGGAATTTTCATAATGAGGAAGGGGGGCGTCCAATCAAACGGGGTTCGGCGTGTTTGACGAGCGCCAGCTGCGGTGGGTGCGCGGAAATGCACGGGTCGCGCGCCGGATAAACGCGCCGCGGATAAAATTGTAGTCGCGCGGGTCCGGTGGAGCGCTTTGCATCCGCGGCGCATTTCGTCATGAGGAACGTCGGTAAGAAAACCATTTGGAATGTGGAAACCTGGAAAGCTGGAAAAAGACTTTGAGTTCGTGAGTGCAGCTTCTGTTTCCTCCTTTCCTGCTTTCCCCATTCAACCCTGTATTCTCCGATTCAGTCCTACCAACCCCTTTCTTGTTCAACATGTCCGCTTCGCTCTCGATCGCATTCATTGGCACAGGCGTAATGGGCCGCAGCATGGCCGGTCACCTGCAGAAGGCCGGCCACCGCCTGCACGTCCATAATCGCACCAAGGAAAAAGCCGCCGCGCTGCTCGAAGCGGGTGCTCAGTGGCACGATAGCGCCGGCGAGGCGGCCGCGCAGGCGGATGTCGTGATTACAATGCTCGGCTTCCCAACCGACGTGGACCATAGCTACCTCGGTGCCGGTGGTATCGTGGAACGCGCCAAGTCGGGTGCGCTGCTCATCGATATGACGACGTCGAGTCCCGTGCTCGCGCGTCGCATCGCCGAAGCCGCGGCGAAACGTAGTCTCTCCTCGCTCGATGCGCCGGTGTCCGGCGGAGATCTAGGTGCGAAGGAAGCGCGGCTCGTGATCATGGTCGGTGGCGACGCGGAAGCGTTTGCCCGTGCGAAGCCCCTCTTCGAGATCATGGGGAAAAACATCGCGCTGCTCGGCGCGGCCGGCGCCGGCCAGTATTGCAAGATGGCAAACCAGATTGCCGTCGCGGTCGGCATGGTCGCCTGGGTCGAGGCGCTCGCCTATGCGAAAAAAGCCGGGCTTGATCCGAATGCCGTGCACGCGAGCATCAGTGGCGGAGCTGCGGGCAGTTGGGCGCTCACAAATCTAGCGCCACGCGCGCTTGCTGAAAATTTCGCGCCGGGCTTTTACGTGAAGCATATCATCAAGGATATGAAGATCGCACTCGAAAGCGCGGCGGAGATGAAACTCGATCTGCCCGGCCTCGCGAACGCCAAGCAACTCTACGAACAAGTCGCCGCCAAAGGCTGGCAGGACTGCGGCACGCAGGCGCTCTATCGGCTTTATACCTCGCTGTGAGACAGGCGCGGGTGACGAGAGTTTTCGGAAATCTTGAAATCGGGCATCTGGCAACGGGCATCTGGAAATTTGTATGGCGCGCCCGAATAGCCACTGGTTTGGAAATTTCCCGATTTCAGATGCCCGATGTCCGATTTCACGATTCCCTTTCCTTCCATGAAACTCCCCCCTGATTTTCGCAAACGCGTCCTCGCTCGCGAGTGGCTCGCCGGCACCTTCCTCAATCTCGGTTCGCCCATGACGGTCGAGATCGCCGGGCTCGCGGGCTTCGACTGGGTGTTGATCGACCACGAGCACGGTCCTGGCGGGGAGGATACACTGCTGCACCAGTTGCACGCGGTGTCGGGGACGCCGGCGTTTTCGGTCGTCCGCATCGCGATGAACGAGACACCGCGCTTCAAGCGCGTCCTCGATATGGGCGCAATGGGCGTGATGGTGCCGTATGTGAGCACCGCGGCCGAAACGCGCGCGGCCGTGTCCGCCATGCGCTACCCGCCGCACGGGGTGCGCGGCGTGGCGAAGTTCAACCGTGGCGCCGGTTTCGGCGGCGATTTCGAGGAATACTACGCGCATGCCCACGAGCGGCTGCTCACGGTGATCCAGATCGAGACGCCCGAGGCGATCGCGAACATCGACGCCATCGCTGCGGTCGACGGCGCCGACGTGCTCTTCGTGGGCCCGACGGATCTTTCCTACAACATGGGCATCCGCGACCAACTCGAGAGCGCGCAATTCACCGAGGCGTTGAAGAAGGTCAGCGACGCCGCGAAGAAGCACGGCAAAGCCGCGGGCATTCTCGTGCACAATAACGCGCTCGTGCCCAAGGTCAGGGAACTCGGCTACACCTTCACCGCGCTGGGCAGCGACGGCGGCGCGGTGCGCGCCGGGCTGCTGGGTTTCGACGCGGCGCTCAAAGCGAAGTAAACGGTTTTGATTTTGGACAGGAGGGACCGGGACGCGGAGACAGGATTCACTGGAATCAGAAATCGTTCCGGTTAAATCCTGTCTCTGACTTCCTGTTAGTCCTGTCCAAAAAAAAGAATTCCAGACATGCGCATCACTGAAATGCACATCACGCCGATCGCGCTGGGCGATCCGCCGTTGCTCAATGCCGCGGGGCTGCACGCGCCGTATTGCCTGCGCACCGTCGTCGAATTAAAAACCGATACCGGGCTCAACGGCCTCGCGGAAGTGCCCGGCAGTGTCGCGGTCGACGCGGCCCTCGCTTCGGTGCGCGCGATCGTGATCGGGTCCGACCCGCTCAACTGGAATGGGCTGCGCGCAAAAATCGCCCAGCAGTGCACGCCGGAGCTTTCGGTGGCGCGCGGTGACAAACCGTGGGATGGGCGCACGCGCGTCCAGGTTTACAGCGCGCTGGACGTCGCCTGTCTCGACCTGCAGGGCAAGGCCTACGATCAACCCGTCGCGAATCTCCTCGGCGGGATGGTGCGCGAGCGCGTGCCTTATTCGGCGTATCTTTTCTATAAATACGAAGGCGCCGGCGGCGACCTCGCGTTTGGCACCGATCCGCAAGCGACCGGCTGGGCCGCCGCACGGCAGAAGGCGGCGCTTGATCCGGCCGGCGTGGTGGCGCAGGCGGAGGCGATGGTCGAGGAGTTCGGCTTCGAATCGATTAAGCTCAAGGGTGGTTGCTTCGAGCCGGCGCAGGAAGTCGCCGCGATGAAGGCCCTGCACAAGCGTTTCGGTTCTGGCGTGCCGCTGCGCCTCGACCCCAATGCGCTTTGGACGGTGGACACTTCGATCCGTTACGGCCGCGAACTCGAGGGTATCCTGGAATACCTCGAAGATCCGTGTCGCACGCAAGAAGGGATGGCGGCTGTGCGGCGCGCGTTGAAGACGCCGCTGGCGACCAATATGTGCACGACGTCATTCGACGACTTGCCGGGCAGCGTGAAGCACGGCTCCGAGGACATCATTCTTACCGATCACCATTTCTGGGGTGGACTCCATTCCTCGATGGAGCTCGCGGCGTTTTGCCGCACCTTCAGCCGTGGGGTGTCGATGCATTCGAACAACCACGCGGGTATTTCACTCGCGGCGATGACCCATCTCGGCGCCGCGATGCCGAATCTCAGCTACGCGCTCGATACGCATTATCCGTGGCAGTGGGAGGAGATCATCGTGGGCGGGCGGATGAAGATCGAGGGCGGCTGCGTGACCGTGCCGAAAGGCCCCGGGCTTGGGGTTGAACTGGATCGTGTCGCGCTCGCACGGGCGCACGCAACTTACCAGCGTGTCGGTCTGAAAGAGCGCAACGACGAGATCGAGATGCAGAAAAAAGTCCCCGGCTGGAAATTCGCGCAGACGCGCTGGTGAGAGTTTTCTGCACTGACATGACGCCCCTCGTTCAACGCCTCGCGGGTAAATATGCGCTCGTCACGGGAGGCGGCTCTGGCATCGGCCGGGCCATCGCGGTGCGACTCGGGGCGGAGGGCGCGCATGTCACAATCGTGGAGCTGCGGGCCGAGGCAGCGGAGGCTGCCGTGGGAGAAATCCGGGCGGCGGGCGGGGCGGCGCAGGTCCTCGCCGCGGATGTGTCGAATACAGACTCGATGCGCGCGGTGTTCGCGTCCCTCGAAAAGCTGCACCTCCTGGTGAACAACGCCGGCATCGCGCACGTCGGCAACGTCCTCAACACCGCGCCCGAGGACCTCGACCGGATTTACTCCGTAAACGTGAAAGGGGTGTATCACGGATTGCATTTCGGGGTGCCACGGCTGCTGGCGAGCGGTGGCGGGGCGATCGTGAATGTCGCCTCGATCGCCTCGAAAGTCGCGCTGCCGGACCGCTTCGCCTACGGCATGAGCAAGGGCGCGGTGCTGACCATGACGCTCTCGGTCGCGCGCGATTTTGTGGAGCGCGGGATCCGTTGTAATTGCGTCTGCCCCGCGCGCGTGCACACGCCGTTCGTCGATGGCTTTCTCGCGAAGAATTATCCCGGCAAGGAAAAGGAGATGTTTGCGAAGCTCGCGGCCGCGCAGCCGATCGGGCGGATGGGAGAGCCGGCAGAAATCGCCGCGCTCGTCGCGTTTCTCTGCTCGGATGAAGCCGGGTTCATCACTGGCTCGGCTTACGATATTGACGGCGGAACGACGCTTCTGCGGTAGCGCGGATCGCGTGCTCGCTCAGCAACGGCGGCGCCAGCGGTTAACGTTTCCGCCGCAGGAGCGAGAAACCGACCACGCCTAGTCCCGCGATCATCAAGGCCCAGGTCGACGGCTCGGGCACCGGTATGAACTGATTCAATACGACACTGGTGCCGGTGTAATTGATCACAAACGAGCCGGTGCCCTGCGAGGCGAGGAGGCGCGTGCCATTGGGCAGGTTGGCAAACGTTCCGGTCAACGCGCTACCGGTGACCAGTGTGAGGGAGTTGCCGGCATTGAACGCGTTC
>JANPIT010000019.1:0-4403 GCA_031425115.1 Opitutaceae bacterium
AAGCATCGCGACAGGCCGTTCTTCCTCGGCGTCGGGTTCTTCCGGCCGCACACGCCCTTTGTGGCGCCGAAGCGCTATTTCGATCGTTATCCGCTGGAACGTATCCGGCTCCCGGAGACTGCCGCCGGCGATCGGGATGACATCCCGGCGGTGGCGTTTGCCCACAATAACCCGGTGCCCAACTACGGCCTCGATGAGCCCACGCTGAAGCGCGCGCTGCAGGCTTACTATGCCAGCGTGAGCTTCGTGGACGCCCAGGTGGGGCGCGTGCTCGCCGCCTTGGACCGGTTGGGGCTGGCCGAGCGCACGCTCGTCGTCTTGTGGAGCGATCACGGGTATCATCTCGGCGAGCACGGCGGCGTGTGGCAGAAGCGGATGCTGTTCGAGGAGTCGGCCGGTGCGCCGTTGATCATCCGTGTGCCGGGCGTGGCAGGCAACGGCCGGGCGTGTCCGGCGGTGGTCGAATTCGTCGATATTTATCCGACCGTCGCGGAGTGGGGCGGATTGCGCGCGCCCGCCAACCTCGCTGGCCGCAGCCTGCTCCCGCTGGTGCGCGCGCCCGCGACGCCATGGGACGGCATCGCGTTCACACAAATCCTGCGCCCGGGCGATGGCCGGCCGGTGATGGGCCGCAGCGTGCGCACCGATCGCTGGCGTTACACCGAATGGGCCGGGGGCGAGGCGGGAGCGGAATTATACGACCACGTGCGCGACCCACGTGAAATCACCAATCTCGCGCCCGATCCCGCGCACGCAACCACCCGCCGCGAACTGCGGCTGCTGTTCACTGGCAAAGTCGAAGCGGGCGTCCCGTCGACGCCCTTCATTCCCGCGCAATTGTGAACGTGCGCGCGTTGGCGGCACGTGGTGCTGCTTCGGGTGCAGCGTCGGGCAGATGGTCGCGGACTCTCTCCTTGCCGTGGGCCATTGGTTGAGCGTCGAGACCACACACGCCAACGCATCGAGAGATCGGCCATCTCGCCCTTGTGCTCCTGAAAATCTCTGCCTTCAACCCGGTGAATCCAGTCCAGAATCTCCGGGATCGGATCCGACGACTCGAACCATCCGTGCCACCGTGTAATCCATCGCAAAAGATCTGAGTCTCAGAGCGTGTTTTGTGTTTACCGTATCGTTCCGCTTCCGCCGTATTGAACGCCCGTCGCCGCCGCGGCTGCGGCACCGTTGATTCCTGAACCCCGCACCATGATGCCTTCCCTGATCACCTCTCATTTCGCCCACTCAATCCGCCGGGTCCTCGGCTGCGCTTTTATCCTGTGGTCCCTTTCCGCGGTCGGTGTGGCGCAGCCCGTTTCCCCCGCGAGTGCGCCCGCGGCACCCGCGACACCGGCCACGGCGACAAAGGTCGCTACCTCGTCCGACTCCGCACCGGTCGTGCTCAATCCGTTCACCATCTCCTCGGAGCGCGACGTCGGTTACGCGGCAGGCGATTCGCTGGCCGCGAGTCGCTTCAACACGCGGTTGATGGATTCGGCCTCCACCATCTCGGTGTTCACGGAAGAATTTCTCAAGGACCTCGGCGCGAGCACGCTGGCGGAGGTGCTCGAGTATGGCGTGAACTCGAACATCGACTTCGACCAGAACCGCCCCGACCCGACCATGTTTTACGTGGACGCTGGGTTGCAGAGCACCCGCATCAATAATCGCGGTCTGCTCGGCTCGAGCCTGACGGACTTCTTTCGCTCCCGGATGCCGGTCGATGCTTACAACACGGGGCGGTTCGATTTTGCGTCCGGCCCGAACAGCGTGCTCTTCGGCGTCGCAAACTCGGCGGGTTCGATCAACACGTCGACCCTCCAGGCCGAACTGCGCAAGAATCACTACAAGTTCTCGGCGCAAGCGGGTCGTTGGGAGGATTATCGCGCGTCGCTGGACGCTAACTTCGTCCTCGTGCCGAAGCGCATCGCGGTCCGGGTGATGGGCGTGCACGCGCGGAAGGAAAGCTGGCGCGAGTGGGACAACCGCGAAGACAACCGCGCGACGGGCTCCGTGCGCATCGTGCCGTTCAAGGCAGCCGGGACGCAGATCGTCGCCTCCTTCGAGAAAGCCAACCTCTCGGGCATGTGGTCGGTGCCGCAGAACATGGCGGACAACGTCTCGTTCTGGGAGACACTCCCGGACTCCGCGCGCCTCGTCGACAATCGCGGCACAGCGGCCCTCGCCGCCAACACCGCCGCGGCCCGCGGCCTCGAGCGCATCGCAGGGAACCGGCACACCCTCGTCACCAATTCCGGCGACGTGCTCTCCAACACCGTGAGCCCCGTCTTCGGCGGTTTGAATTTATATACCAGCACCAGCTTCTACGAAACCGCCGCTCAGTTTAATACGCTCGTCGGGGTCGTGCCCGGCTGGCAGCCGGCGCTTTATCGCGACACGTTTCAGACCTTGCTGCCGGCGACGCGAAGCGCGGCGGATCGGAACGGCCCGTATCAATCCAACCTCGTCGCTCCTTACGAGGTCGGCTACGGACCCGATACGACCAACACCAGCGACATCGAGCGACTCTTTCTCCGGATCGAGCAGCCCATCGGCAAGAATCTGTTTCTGGACGTGAACTACCAAAAGGAGAGGGCGAAGGGCTCCGCGTTCCGCCTCGATACGCAGATCTCCGCCGACCCGAATCTATTTATCCCCGACGGGATTGGCGGCGTGAAAGCGAATCCCTTTGTCGGTCGCTACTACATCGACGGCGCGCCGCTGCGCACGATCAACACCGACAACAACGAGGCGTTGCGCGCCTCCGCGCTCTACCACCTCAACCTGAAAAAATTCGGCGACCACAAGATCCTCGCGATGTGGGAGCGGAGCGAAAACACGAATTCTCAGCTTCAAGGAAACCAAATTTTGGTCAACGCGCGCACCAACGCGCCGATCGCCAATGCCGATATTCGCAACGCCAACAATCGCGTCGATTATCGCACCTACATCACGCCAGGCACCGATTATCGCTCGTGGTATGCGGGCAGTTTCACGAGCGACGCGCTCGTCCGGCTCAACGGCATCGACTACAAGAAGGACTTCACCGACCGCAGCGTGTCGGGCAACAAATCCGAAGCGAAAACCTACGTCCTCGCGACCCAGAGTTCGTTCTTCCAGAAAAAGGTCTTCGTTTCCCTGGGGTATCGGCGCGACGACTACACGACGCTCACGCAGGTGGCGTCGCTGCTCGCCGCCACCGACCCGCGCGTCACTTCCGGCGCGCGCTACGCCGGCGACGGCGTGCTCACCAATCAATTTCTCCCGATCAACGCGGAGACATTTGACACCTACACCGCGGGCGCGGTGTGGCACGCGCTGCCAATGCTGTCTTTCTTCGCGAACCAGGCGACGAACGTGGCGCCGGCGATGACCAACCGCCGGGTGATCGCGAACAACTTCGACGTGCCGAATCCGGTCAAGGGCAAGGGCTACGACACCGGCGTGATGCTGCGGCTCCTGGACAACCGGCTCTCCGCGCGACTCACCTACTTCAAGGGCGAGAACCCGGGCAATCCCGTGAATCGCGTAAATTCAGTCGTCGTCGATCACGACCGCATCATCAGCGCGCACATGTCCTCCATCAACCCCGCGACTGGGCGCACCTACCTGACGCCCGCGGAGGCGAACGAAAAGTTCATCTACCAGAAATCGCGCGGCGGCACGGTGGGCACCTACGGCGGTGCGCTGCTGGACGGCGAATCGGATGATGTGACCACCGGCTACGAGGCCGACCTCAAGTTCAACCCGTCGCGGAACTGGACGTTTACTGGCGCGTTCTCTTACACGAAACTCGAACGCGGAAACATTTTTTCGGAGTTCGAGCCGTGGTTCGCCGAAGTGCGGCCGTATCTCGAGCGCTTTGGCAATCCCGCCGGCCTCGTCGACCAGAACAACAGCCCCGTGAACGTCGCGGAGCACGTCGAGCGGATGCAACTCGCGATCGACGATGTGCGCAATGCCGGCGCGTTCGGGTTTAACAACCGGCCCTACAAGGCGAACATGTTCACGCGCTACACGATGGGCGCGGGTAAACTGCGCGGCGTCTTCGTCGGCGGTGGCGTTCGCTGGCAGAGTCAAAACCGCGTGCAGCGGATCGTGACCGGTCTCACGTCTTTAAATCGGCCCATCTACGGAGCGACGCTTTACGGCCCCGAAATTCTCGAGGTGGACGCACTTCTCGGCTACTCGGGCCGGACGGATTTCTTCAAGCAACGCACCAACTGGCGCGTTCAACTCAACGGCTACAACGTGCTCAACAACCGTGAAATTCAGGTGCTCCGCTATTCCGCGGATGGCAGCCGGCTCTGGCGCGTGACGCCGCGCGCGCCGGTGAGTTACCGGTTATCGTTCTCGGTGGATCTGTAAGGGAAAAAACCTGCCGCCCCGCCTCCCGGCTACAGCAGCGA
>JANPIT010000020.1:0-9994 GCA_031425115.1 Opitutaceae bacterium
GGAGTGTCGGAAATCCACTCGCTGGCGCTCGTAGCTACAAAAACGGGATCTGATTTTATCTGGCCCTTCATCGCACAAAGGCCGCATCCAGGTTGATGATCGCCGCCGCCACATCCTGCAGCGCGCGCAGTTCGGGAGATCGGGACGCGGCTTCCTGGGGTTGCGGCGCCCCCGCCGCGTCTCTCCCCGTCTGCCGCGATGGCTCCGCAGCTCCGGAAGAAACCGCCATCGTCCCGTCATAAAGTTTTTTGAGCCGCGCCGTTTCCGTGGCGCTCGGCAGGCGCGACACGACCAACTCAAACACGCGCCCGATTCGCGCCTCTACGCTGCCGTCCGCCACCTCCCGCGTCACGCGTTCGGCCAGAGCGGCCGCCGCTTCCTGATACGTCACGTCATTCAACGTCACCAGCGCCTGCAACGGTGTGTTGGTCGGCGTGCGCCGCGCCGTGCAGAGGTCGCGCGATGGCATGTCGAAACTCAGGAAACCGGGATACGCCGCGGAGCGTTTCCAGAACGTGTAGAGCGCACGCCGATAGCGGTCTTCGCCCTTCGACTCGTCCCACGTTTTGTTGCTATACACCGTTTGCCAGACGCCAGCTGGCTGAGGCGGCATCACGGGCGCGCCGCCCATTTTCCGGCTCAACAGGCCGCTCGCTGCCAAGGCCTGGTCGCGCACCATCTCCGCCGTGAGCCGCTGCCGCGGACCCCGCGCCAGCAATCGATTCTGCGGATCGCGCTCCGCCAACTCGGGTCGCACCTTCGCGTCCTGCCGGTAGGTCGCGGTCAGCACCAGCTCACGCAGCAACGCCTTCATATCCCACTTGAGTTCGCGTTCGAAATGCAGCGCGAGCCAGTCGAGCAGCTCCGGATGCGAGGGCGTATCGCCCACGCTGCCGAAGTCTTCCAGCGTCGCCACAATTCCGATACCAAAGAGCTGCTCCCAAAACCGATTCACCGCGACCCGCGCCGTCAAAGGCTGGCCCGGTTGGAAAAACCACCGGGCGAGGGTCAGGCGGTTAGCCGGAGCACCGCTCGGCAGCGACGGAAATAGCTCCGGCACCCCGGGAGCCAGAGCCGCGCCGGTCTTTTCCAGAAAATTTCCACGCACAAACAACCGCGTCTCCCGTCCTTCGCGCGGCGTCAAATCCGCCATGACCGGAAGATCGGTGCCGGGAATTTTAGCGAGCTCCGCCAGCGCTTCGCTGACGCGCGCCGCCTTGCGCGCGATGGCCGGGTCTCGCGCGAGCTCGCTCCAGCGGTGATCCGCGCTGACGGTCACGCGCAGTCGCCGCGTCGGCGCCGGTTTCTCCGTGATCTGCCGGCCATGCACCACGGTCACGTGAATGGTCGAACCCGGCGGCACCACCAGCGGCTCCCGCAAAGCAGCCACCATCCAGCGTGCACCATGGATCGTGGGATTGGCCGCGAAATGAAAATCGAGCGTCACATCGCGGACCTCGTCCACCACCACCGGCACGCCGATCGCCTTGGTGGCGGCCTTGGTCGCCGCATTCTTACCCGCCTTCCTGGCGGCTTTCGGTGCCGACGCCACGCCTTCCGCCTTCCGCGTTTCGCCTTCCGCCTTCTTTTCATTTACCGCGACCGGTTTCGGCAGGGTCTTCGTCGCAAGCGTGGTAAAGTTCTCCGTATCCGGAAAGTAACGACCCACTTCTAACGGCGTCACCCGGCCGTCCGGGGTGCTGACGGAGATCTGAAGCTGCGTGATGATGAAGCCACGCTCCGGGGTGTGCGTGGCCTTTTCAGGATCCACCGGCCGCGCCTCAAAGCGCAGCGCGGTGATCGGGTCGCTCGAAAGCGCGAGCACGGGCAAGGCCAGCTCGTAACGCACGCCGGCCGCGAGCGTGCCATCCGCCTCGAGCCCGCCGTCGCGCACCACCACAGCCGCTTCGGGCAAAGCGCGCGCCGTCAGCACGGGTGAGGATTGCCAGGACACGGCCGCCTCCAGCGCCTGACCTGCCGCGACGACATCGTGGCGGAGTGCCTCGACTTCGCGGCGCAACCGCCACGCCTCGTCGTTGCGCGCCGTATCGTCCGGCACGCGCAGCGTCGGGTGCTCGTTGTTCAGATCCGCATCGCGCGTGTTGTTGAAGTAGGCGGCGAAACGGTAGAATTCCTGATGACGGATCGGGTCGTAGGGATGCGCGTGGCACTGCACACAGTTGAACGTCACGGCATTGGTCACCTGCCACGTCGTGGCCACGCGGTCGATCACGGCTGAGAGACGATACTCCTCATCGTCGGAGCCGCCCTCGTCGTTCACCTGCGTCTGTCGGTGAAACGCGGTCGCAACGGTCTGCTCGATCGTCGCACCCGGGAGGAGATCGCCGGCAAGTTGCTCGATGACGAACCGGTCGTAGGGCAGGTTGCGGTTGAAGGCACCGACCAGCCAATCGCGATACTGCCACACGTTGCGATGGTCGTCCTTCTCGTAGCCCTTGCTGTCCGCATATCGCGCCAGATCGAGCCAGAGACTCGCCCAACGCTCGCCGTAGTGCGGTGACGCCAACAGCCGATCGACCTGACGCTCGAACGCCAGGGGCGCCGAGTCGCCCGCAAACGCCGCGATCTCCTCCGGTGTGGGCGGCAGCCCCGTGAGATCGAGTGCTGCGCGCCGCAGCCAAGCGGGGCGCGAGGCCTCGGGCGCGGGCGCAATCCCCTCTTTCGCGAGCCGCGCGCGGACAAAGGCATCGATGGGACTGAAGGCAGGGCTGGGCGGCCCGCCCGGCTGCACGGGCCGCGCGGCCCTACCCTCCGACGCCGCTACCACCGGCACCACCTGCGGCTTTGGGGCCACAAACGCCCAATGATCCTGCCACGTCGCGCCTTGTCGGATCCACTCGCGCAACAAGGCAATTTTCTCCGGCGCGAGCGCCGGACCATGGTCCGCCGGCGGCATGCGATACTCAGTATCCGTCGACGTGATGCGCGCAATCAGCTCCGACGCTTCGGGTTTCCCCGCCACGATTACCGGTCGACCGGATTTTTTCCCGACCTTCGCCGCCGCCTCGCGATACACAAACGAGATATCGCCGGCCGCTTTCACGCCGCCGTGACAGGAGGTGCAGCTTTGGTTGAGGATCGGGCGAATCTGCGCGTTGAAATCGATCGGCTGCGCGGGTGCGACGGCGATGAGCGTGAGACCGAGGGTGGCGATCAGGTGCGAGCGAGCCATGCGGGGCAGAGCCGAGTCTCCGTTCAGCGGCACCGATGTCACTTCGTTTTTTCGTCGGAAGTTCTAACCGGGAAACTCTCGCCTGATTGAAAACCAAAGCAGGGGTCGATGAGGCGCGCCCCTCCGTGCAACTACCGTCTCGACCCCAGTGCAATGCCGTCGGCAAAACCGTATGCTCCACCGTGTGCATGAAGCCGCCTGCTCAACCGCTGCCTAGCCGTTCAGGGCGATTCCGCACCGCGCGCGGGTCACCTCCCAAGGTGCAGTCCGCCCCGCTCCTGCCCTACCGAGTGTTCATCGCGTATGCCAGCGTGCCCGCCGCGCGCCAGGCCATGGCGCGCGTGGCCACGCTCGTCCGCGCGCGCGGCGCCCGTTTCACGCTCCTGCCCATGCTTTGGCGCTGCGACCAACTCGAAACGACGCGCTGGCGCGAAGTCGCCCTCCGCGACGCCTCACGGGCCGATCTGATCGTGCTCGCGATGGCGGATGATTCTTCGCTCGGAGCCAATACCGAGGAGTGGCTCGCTCAATTGGCCGCGCATATGCGTGGGGCCGAACTCAAGGCCCTCGCCTTCACGGGCGACGATGAGGGCTGGACGATTTCATTGTGTGCGCCTCACGCCGCCGCCGCTTCGGCCTCTGTTCACGCTGGCCCGGAAGGCCATGCAGCAAGTGCCCCTTCGCTCGCATTGATCGAGAAAGACGAACACGCCCGCGCGGCCTGAAACTACGTCAGGTGCCGTGCACGCAGTGATGAGTGACACGGTAAACTTCGCGCTCGCGTCAGGTCACATCCGCGCGGCGCCACGCGACCGCGGCCCGCAACCGCAGAAAACGCGCGGACCCGTTTGAAGGGGTCTCGCGCGTGGCCTGCGGCGACGACATCGCGTCGCGCTATCGGTATGGTTACTTGGCCGGAGGCACGGCCGAGGAGGTCGGCGCAGTCGCCGACGCAGGGGCGCTGTGCTTCTTCTCCGCTTCCTCGTGCTCCTTCGTCGCTTTGACGACGCTCACTACGCCGAACGAAACCCCGACCGCGACGACCGCGAGGATCGCGAAGGCGACGGGGCGGGGCAGCGTCTTCTTATGGGAGGGGAGACCGATTTCCTGGGTGTAATCTCTGCTTGTCATAGAATAAGGTAATGAAGATTTGGATTCGCGGGCCGCGCACTCAGGCGAGGGATGACGCCGCTGTCTAGCAGAACCTGCACCGCGTTGCCGAATCGTAGCGTGCGATGATCAGATTTCACCGGTCGGCGCCGACGCCTGAGAACGTTTCATCCGGGCTCTGCCGGCAAGGCAGACACGCCGCGCCGAAATCGGTTCACCACCGCGCCCAACTTCCATCAAGCCTCCGCCCGGTTTCGGGAATCGCAGCGATCATCCACCCGACATTCCCGGAAAAACCAAACCACCTGGGCCGACGGCGGCCGCGCGAACACCCACGGATTGGGTGCGTGCTCGCCGATCGGATACCGCTCGAAGAACGCCCAGCCCGTTTGCCCCAGTCGGGAGGCGATTCCCCCCGCGCAAAATCCAGAACCTGGGTGGGGAACCTACCTCCCTGTGCGCGGACAGTGAGGACCTATGGCTACCGCAACTAACCGCATGAAATCCGCGACGCGTAAGTCGTCGCGTGGGCAGAGCACCGGTGTGGGTTCGAGTTCGACGAAGCGTCGCTCGGGCCGTCGCACCACCACGAAAGCGGGCGTGCGCAAAAAGGTGTCCGCCGTGAAACCGCAACGCCGCACCACCGCGAAAGCTCGCCGCAGTCCGGCGCGTTCCCGCTAAAACCGCTCGCGGAGCGCGCCTCCAGCCGCGCTCTTCGTTGTTTCAAACCGGTGACAACTCGCGCTGCCAGCGCGGCGCGGGTTGACTCACGTTTCAATTCCGTCCTCTTCCGCTTGTCGTGGCTGCCCCTGCTTCCAAATCACTGACGCGCGCGCAAATCCTCGACGCCGTCCGCCAGTCGCCGAGCAACCGCGTCAAAGTCGCCGTGATCGACACGGACGGCATTCTGCGCGGCAAATTCATCAGCAAGGACAAGTTCTTCAGTGTAGCCGAACCGGCCCCCGCGGGCGGATTCGGATTCTGCGACGTCGTCCTGGGCTGGGACAGCAGCGACGCGTGTTACGACAACACGAAGCTGACCGGCTGGCACACGGGGTTTCCCGATGCCGTCGCGCGACTCGACCTCAACACTTACCGTCGCGTGCCTTGGGATGGCGACGTGCCGTTTTTCCTCGGGGAATTCATTCGTGCCTCGCGCGGCGATAAAGGCACCGAGGAGCCGCATCCGCTGTGCCCCCGTCAATTGCTGCACCGCGTGCTGCGCCGGGCCGATAAACTCGGCGTGCGCCCGATGTGCGGGATGGAGTTCGAGTGGTTCAATTTTTCCGAAACCCCGCAGAGCTGGGCCGAGAAGCGGCACGTGCACCCGACACCGATCACGCCCGGGATGTTCGGCTACTCGATCCTGCGCGCGAGTCACGGCCAGGCGTTTTTCAACGCGCTGATGGACGAGCTGCCGCGCTTCGGCATTCCGATCGAGGGCCTGCACACCGAAACCGGTCCGGGCGTCTACGAAGCCGCGATCGCCTTCGGCCCTGCGCTCGAGTCGGCCGATCGCGCCGCGCTCTTCAAGACCGCCGTGAAGGAGATCGGCCTGCGTTTCGGCATCATGCCGAGCTTCATGGCCAAATGGAACGCGGCCTATCCCGGCTGCAGCGGCCACATCCATCAGAGTCTCTCCGATGGACGAAAGAATTTGTTTTACGACGCGAAGGGCCGGCACGGCATGAGCGCATTGTTCGAAAGCTACGTCGCCGGGCAGGTCGCGTGCATGATGGACTTCGGCCCGATGGTCTGGCCCACCATCAATAGCTACAAGAGGCTGGTCGACGGATTCTGGGCACCGGTGAAGCCGACCTGGGCCGTCGATAACCGCACCGCGAGTTTTCGCGTGATCGCGGGCTCACCCAAATCGACGCGGCTCGAAACGCGTTGTCCCGGTTCGGATGTGAACCCCTATCTCGCCGCCGCCGCCGTCCTCGCCGCCGGCCTGCACGGCGTGGAGCAAAAGCTGAAGCTCACGACGCCTGCCATCCGCGGCTGCAACGAAGGCGCCGAGCACATTCCTCGCGCACCGCGCTCGTTGATCGAAACGACGCGCATCTTCCGCGACTCGGCGATCGCCCGCGACTGGCTCGGCGACGACTTTGTCGATCATTTTGCCGCCAGCCGCGAATGGGAATGGCGCCAGTGGCAGGACGGTGTGACCGACTGGGAATTGAAACGATACTTCGAGATCATTTGATGAGCCTCCACCGCTTCTCCTTTCCCACCGCCATTACGTTTGGCGCGGGCGCGCGCAAGGCCGTGGCGCCCCACCTCGTATCCACGGGCGTGACACGGCCGCTGATCGTGACGGACAAGGGAGTCGCGACCCTCCCCCTCGCGGCCGAATTCCAAGACGATCTCCGGTCGGGCGGGCTCATCTCGGCGCTCTTCGCCGGCGTCTGGGGCAACCCGACCGCGAGCCAGGTCTCCGCCGGCGCCGAGGCATTCCGCGCGCACCGGGCCGATTGCGTGATCGGTCTCGGCGGCGGCGCCGCCCTGGACGTGGCCAAAGCGGTGGCGTTGATGGCCGCGCACGATGGTCACATTCTCGAGTATGTGTGGGATCATCCGCAGCGGCGCACCATCACGAAGGCGCTGCCGACCTTCGTGGCGCTGCCAACCACGAGCGGCACCGGCTCAGAAGTGGGACGCTCGGCCGTCATCTCCGACGACGCGACGCATGTGAAGAAAATCGTCTTCGCCCCCGCGCTGCTGGCCACCGCGGTGTTCGCCGACCCCGAGCTCACGCTCGACTTGCCGGCCAAGATCACCGCGGCGACTGGCATCGATGCGCTCACCCACAACATCGAGAGCTACCTCTCTCCCGTGTATCACCCGATGTGTGACGGCATCGCCCTCGAAGGCGTGCGCATCGCGGCGCGCGCGCTGCCCATCGCGGTGCGCGACGGCCGCAATCTCGCGGCCCGCTCCGATATGATGATGAGCTCGATGCTGGGCGCGGTGGCATTTCAAAAAGATCTCGGCGCGGTGCATGCCTGCGCACATGCGCTCGGCACCGTGCTCGATCTGCATCACGGCCTGGCCAACGGCATCATGCTGGACCACGTGATGCGCTTCAACGCCGACGCCGCTCCCGAAAAACTCGCTGAGCTCGCGCGCGTCTCAGGCGCCGGCCGCACCGCCTCGGAATTCATCGCCTGGCTCGCGCGGCTCAAAGCGGAGCTCGGCATCCCCGCCCACCTCGCGGCCGTCGGCGCGCGGTCAGAACACATTGCGCAACTGGTGAGCGTGGCGCTCAAGGACACCTGTCACCAAACCAATCCGCGGCCGTGCACCGCGGCGGATTTCGAACGCCTGTTCGCGGAGGCGATGTGAGTCCGCGCGGGTCGATGCTGCCGGGTCGGCATCAGCGAAACGGAGACGCCCGCTGCCATTCATGCCGATGCTAAAGGTTACCAATCCCGCGACGGGCGAAGTGATCGCGACGTTGCCAACGGACGATGCCGCGAGTGTGCGGGCGAAGTTTGCCGCGGCGCGCGCGGCGCAGCCCGCATGGGCTGCCTTGCCCTTGAGGAACCGGCTCGCCGCCATCGGGCGTTTTCGCACCGCGATCGTCGAGCACACGGAAGAGCTCGCAAAAACGCTGACGGAGGAAATGGGAAAGCCCATCACGCAGGCCCGCGGCGAACTCACAGGGTTGCTGCCGCGCATCGATTTCTTCCTGCGCGAAACACCGCGCGTCTTGCGCGCCGAGGACGTGCTGGTCGATCGCAAAGCGGGGCTCACGGAGCGGATCACGCACGAACCGCTCGGCGTCATCGGGAACATCTCGGCGTGGAACTATCCCTATTTCGTCGGGGGAAACGTAATCATCCCTGCCCTCCTCACGGGCAACGCCGTCCTCTACAAACCTTCCGAATTCGCCACCCGCACCGGACTCGCGATCGCGCGACTGCTCCACGAGAGCGGGGTGCCCAATCACGTATTCGTGCCCTTGGTGGGAACGGGCGACGTCGGGCGGGCGCTGCTGCGACAGCGGATCGACGGCCTCTTTTTTACGGGCTCGGTCGCGACGGGAAAAAAAATCGCGCGGGCCGCCAGCGCGCGGCTGATTCGGGTGCAATTAGAATTGGGCGGCAAAGACCCGGTGTATGTTTGCGACGATGTCGATGTCGCAGCGACGGCGGCGGCCGTGGCCGATGGTGCCTTCTACAACACTGGGCAGAGCTGTTGCTCGGTCGAGCGCGTGTATGTGCACGAATCCATCTTCAAGGCCTTCGTGGCTGCGTTCGTCGCCACGGTGAAATCGTTTCGGGTCGGCGATCCGCGCGAAAAGGCGACGTATATCGGTCCGCTCGCGCGCGCCGCGCAGATCGAGGTTTTGGAAAACCAAGTGGCGGATGCGCGCAAGAAAGGCGCCCGCGTCCTCATCGGGGGCAAGCGCCTGCGCCGTTTTGGGCGGGCGGCCTACTTCGCGCCCACGGTGTTACTCGATGTCGACCACTCGATGGCCGTCATGCGAGCGGAGAGCTTCGGACCCATCATCGGCATCATGGCGGTGCGCGATGATGCGCAGGCGATCGAGCTGATGAACGATTCCGACTACGGGCTCACGGGCAGCGTCTATACGCCAAATTGGGAGCGCGCCGAGCCGCTCCTCGCGCAGTTGCAGGCCGGTTCGGCGTATTGGAATTGCTGTGACCGCGTGAGCCCCCGGCTGCCATGGTCCGGCGTAAAAGACTCTGGCATCGGCCTCACCCTCTCGCGCGACGGCATCAAAGCCTTCACGCGCCCGAAGGCCTGGCACCTGCGCGCAAGGTAGAGCGCTAAGAAGGTAGGGCAGCGACCTCCGGGCGCGCCGCTCGTCGAGTGCGCATTAACCCCGTCGCGCCCGGTGGGCGCGACGCTACCTACGATGAGACCTCGCCCCTCGCCTCACTTGCCTTTTTGCGCTGAACGCAAAAACAGAGTGTAACGTATTACGTTACACTCTGGTCGTTGCGCCGCCTAGGGCGGCAGAAGGGAAAGTGTCACATGCTACGCGACACTTTCTTTTTGAGTTTTACGGGATCTCGTAGACCTCGACCAGACCGGCGCCCGTGGTGTTGCCGGCGCCGCTAATCACGGCGCTGTAGTTACCCGGGTTAAGGGTGACGACGATCACGGCGTCCTTGCTGCCGCTGGTGAGCGGGAACGCTCCCGTCGCCGTGGCGGCCGCGGTGACCTCGGCCGCGGTGGCGGGAGTTGCGCCACCCGTGACCGGCTGCGGCGTGCCCCAGTTGTCGTTTTGGGCGATCGCTGTCGTGGCGTTCGGGCTCGCGTAGAGTTTGAGCACGGGATCAGCGACGACATTGGGCACTCCGAACGCGGTGAGGCCGGGGCCGATGCCGCGGATGAGGACGCGTTTCGGATTGCTGCCGGTGACCACAAAACCTGCGACGAGCACGCCGTCATCGGTATCAACGAAGCCGCGGGTCGAGATGTTCACCAGTTGCTCGGTCGTCAGCTGCACGCCGGTGGAGGCATCGTAGACTTCAACCAGCGTGATGCCATTGCCGTTGGCCGTGACCTGCGCGGTGTAGGCGCCGGGCGCGAGAGCGACGAGGATCGCAGCGTCTCGGCTACCGGGGCTGAGGCGGAAAGCTCCGACCCGATCGAACGTCGCCATCATCTCGCCATTCGTCGTCCAACCTTCGTTCTCGGCCACGAGTCGGCCGGTGC
>JANPIT010000021.1:0-1519 GCA_031425115.1 Opitutaceae bacterium
CGCAGCAAGTCCGCCAGGCGATTCTCGCCCGATATATCAATCAGCTCTTCGACGACACGTTCGAAGAGTGGTCGAAACGGAATCGTGAGAAACTGCCACGGGTGCAACGGCTGGCCTGCGCCGCGCACCGCTGGAAGTTGCAACGGATGGCGGCGGGTTCAACCGAAGTGGAGGCGTTTGCAGAGTTGCGCGACCTCGTCGCCGGCGGCGACGACGGCGCGCAGCAATTCCTTTCCGACATCACGGAAGAAGAGGTCACCGCGTTCATCAAGAATCCGCAAACGGAACGCATCGTGATGACGACGGCGCACGCGGAATATACCGGGGAGGATTATCCCGTGCATTCAAGCCTCGTCGAGTTGATGCAGTTCTCTCGTTTCGATGAGCACAAAAAGGACGAGGTCGATCACCTCGCCACTCTTCTGTCTGCCTGGACCGCGCACGGCCAGTATGGGCGCCTCTTCGATGGTCAGACCAACATATCGCTCACGGGCAAGATTGCGCATTTCGAGCTGGGTTACATTCCCGAACAGGCGAGTGATTTGAAAACGGCCGCCGGTCTTCTGATTGCGGGCTTCACGCGCCAGCACATCATTTCGCTGCCGCGCGCGCAGTGGAAGCGCATCCTTTACGAGGAACTCGCCCGGTTTCTCGACGTGCCGGGCGGCGAGAAGATCGTCGCCGAGTCCTACGCCCAACTTCGGAAGTTCAACTGCTGGACGGCGTCGATTGTGCAGCAATACAGCAAATTCAAGGACACCCGGATTCGTCCGGCCGTTATCGGCAATTCGAAGCAGTTTTTTCTGATGCGTCAGTTTGATCGCTCCGACGTGGACGCGATCGCCGCCGACATCGGGCTCCCCGAATCGCTTGGACCCGCGATCCAGAATTACCCGATGCCCGAGCAACAGCCGCCCGGGAAAAAATTCTCCAGTCTCTGCTTCTTCTCACCTGTCACCGATCCGCCGCTTTGCGGGACGGTGCGAAACGTTCAGGCAACCAAGGAGACGACCCATGAAAAAGCAGCGGTGTAGCGGCGCAGTCATTTTCTGCGCCTCCGTAATGATGTTGGGCACGGCCGGCTGCGGCACGCTCGGTGGCGGCGCGGCTGAAGTCGGTCTCGCGGGAGCGGGAGGCGCTCTTGGTTACGAGGTTTCCGACCATAAGGTCGGCGGTGCGGCGATTGGAGCCGCCGCGGGTTATCTCGCGGCAAAGGTTGCGCGACGTGAAATCAACCGCGGGGAAACCGAAGCTGAAAAACGCGGTTACGACCGGGCGATGAACCAAGCCGTGAAGCAGCAATACTGGATCATCCAAAATCAGCAGCGCGGGGGCAAACCGGAGGTGAAGACGGCAACAATGGTTCCTGTGGTCATTCCCGAATCGAATACCAACGGAGTGATCCGCAACGAGTCAGTGGCGTTCGTGCCGGTCGGACCATGAAGACCATCATCCCCCTCATCCTGGCGTTGGCGATCGGCGCCACGCTCCGGGCTCAGATCCCTGTGACCGACGCGGC
>JANPIT010000022.1:0-9405 GCA_031425115.1 Opitutaceae bacterium
GCGGCCGGCGGTGCCCTCTTGATGCGTGGGCATACGGCCGAACTCGGTGCACCAGATCACCAGCACATCGTCGAGCAGCCCGCGCTGTTTGAGATCCGTCAGGAGGGCGGCGGTGGGCTGGTCGAAAATCGGCCCGTGGCGATCGTAGTCGGCCTTGAGGGTCTTGTGCGCATCCCAGTTGAGCAGGCCGTCGACGGCGCTCGCGCGCGAGGCGCAATAGAGGCTGACGTAGCGGACGCCCCGCTCGAGAAACCGGCGGCTGAGGAGGCAGTTTCGCGCGTAGGCGGCCTTCAGCGCATCGGGTGAATCCGTGCCGTAGAGTGCGTGAACGTGAGCCGGCTCGCGCGAAAGATCGGCCGCTTCGGGAGCGGCGAGCTGCATTCTGGCCGCAAGTTCGTAGGCGGCGATGCGCGCCTGGAGTTCATCGTGGCCGGGGTGCGCCGCCGCGTGCTGCGTATTGAGAAAATGGAGATACTCGCGGGTGGCCTTCTCCGTGTCGGCGCCGATCGCGGCGGGCGGGGCGAGATTGCGGAGCGGTTGTTGAGCGGCCATCGTCACGGCCTGGTGGCGCGCCGGGAGAAAGCCGTTGCCCCAGTTCGCCTTGCCGTTTGGCGGCTCGCCGCGGATGTCCTGCACCGAAACGTAAGTCGGGAGGTTCTCGTTGAGCGAGCCGAGGGCGTGGCTCACCCAGGAACCGGCGCTGGGAAAACCCTCGCGCGTGAAGCCCGTGTTCATCGCGATGCAACCGGGGCCGTGGGTGTTGCTGCGCGACGTCATCGAGTGGACGAACGCCATGTCGTCCGCGTGGCGCGCCATGTTTGGCAGCAGCGAGGAAAACATCTTACCGCTGCGGCCGGCCGGCGTAAAGGCCCACGGCGAGCGCATGAGGTTGCCGTTCTTCCCCTGGAACGTGACGTCGTTTTCGCCGCCCGGGAGCGCGGTGCCATGGAACTTCTCGAGAAGCGGTTTGTGCTCCCAGAGATCGATGTGCGACGCGCCGCCGGGGCAGAAGATCTGCAGCACCTGCTTCGCCTTCGGGGCAAAGTGGGTGCGCGGCGCGTCTTCTGCGGCTACGACATCGCGCAGGAGCAGCCGGGAAAGCGCGACTCCCGTGAGCCCCGTGGTCATGTGACCGAGAAAACGACGACGCGCGAGATCGAGCAGGGGCATGGGTTGGCGTGGGGGGAGTCAGGACCGCGACCAGCGATTCAAAAAAAGCCCGCGGCGGGGGCAAACAAAGGATTCACGGGGTTCGAATCAAGGTCGCGGACGATCAGTTCGGCTGGAAGAATATCCGGCTGCCGGTGTGACGCCATCCCCCTTTCGGGGGACGCCGGGCCGGGAAAATCCGGGCGGGCGCGGCGACGCCGGCGTAGTCGAGCAGCCAAGGCGCGAAGTCGACGTTTTCCGCGATAGCATCGGTGCGCGTGCCGGCGGCGCGACGAAAGCGAGATGGGTTCATGGTGAGGTTTCTCCGAGCGTGTGGATCGTGCCTTGGAAAGTGCCGTTCACCGCCGCGCCGTCGGCGCTACGCAGGGTGTAGTTGAGTTCGATCTGATGCGTGGGCGCGATCGCGGGCACGGCGAGCTGAAGGGATCTGCCGTCGGGCGAGAGGCGGGCGCCGGCGACGGTAAGCGTCTGAACGTTCGAGCGCGGCGAGCCGTATTTCTCGCTGCGCACGAGCGACCACGTCGTGACTTTGAAATTCGCGACCGCGGTGGCCGAAGTGGCGTCGAGCGGCGCGGAGAAAACGAGGTCGAGGCCGCCGCGGTGCGCCTTGAATTCGACCGGCACGTGCACGGGTTTGCCGGTGGCGCGCAAACGGTAGAAGCCACCGGGTTCCGCCATCTGGTTCGTGGCCCAGGCGGAGAGACCGCTCACGTAGAGGTGGCCGCTCGTCGGGTGACAACGTCCGCGCATGACGCCGGTCGGGAAATCAGGAATCGGCAACGCGACGAGGCCGCCTTGCACGGTGCCGCCGACGGTATCGTGGGGGACGATCTCGATGCGGCCGGTGCCGTAGGAGAGGTTGAGCAACCTGCCGTTAAGCGCGCCCCACCCCGGGCTCTCCACCCAGAGGAGTTCGGCGAGCGAGCGGTCGAGCTGTTTGTCGACCCACGTGAGGGGCGGCTCCATCGCGGCGTCGGAGGTGTCGGCGGGCGCGCCGTAGCTCCACATGTTGCCGTAGAAACGCGGAGCGCCGGACTTCACCCAGTTGATGCGGTTCATCGGCATCCAATGACCTTCCTGATCGGTGACGATAATGCTGCCGTCGGGGTTGAGGCAGACGCCGTTGGCGGCGCGGAAACCGTTGGCGAGAATCTCCGTCTTCGCGCCGTCGGCGCTGACCTTGAGCACGGTGCCGTGCTGCGGCACGAGGGCGGTGCGCGCGTGGCGGGCGCTCTTCGCGTAGTAGAGATTGCCGGCGGCATCGGCCTGCAAGCCCATCGCAAACTCGTGGAAGTGCTCGGTGACCTGGTGGTCGCTATTGAAAGACTCGTAGAAATCCGTCTCGCCGTCGCCGTTGAGATCGCGGAGCCGGACGATCTGGTCGCGGCAGTTCACGAACACGTGGCCGTTCACGAGTTTGATGCCGAGCGGCTGGAAAAGACCCGAGGCGATGCGCCGCCACGCGAGCGTGCCGGTGGCGCGGCCGAGGCCGTCGACGCGCCACACTTCGCCGTCCCACGTGCAGACGACCGCGGCGTCGCCGCCGGGGATAAAATCGTGGCCGCCCACGCGCATCCAGCTCTTCCACGGATTGGTGGCGCGCAACGGCAGGGTGAGCGTATCCACGGCAAACGGACCGCCGTCGTCGCCGCGGGCGGGCGTAGTTTCGAGGACGGCCGGCCACTGCGCCGGGCCGCCGCGGGTGAGCGCCCGCAGATCCTGCACCGTGGTGGCTCCGCCCGCCGGAGACTCGCCGTAAACGAGGGCGAGATTCAGAGGCGTCTCCTCGGCTCGGATACGGATGACCTCGAAGCCGTTTTCGGTGCTCCGCTCCACGCGCGCGCCACCGACGAGCGTGAACGCGCTGCCCGCATTGGCGGCGCGGAAAGCGAGATCGCGCGACGATTTCCCGATGTTGAGCGTGCGCACGACGGTCGCGGCAGTTTTCGGCGCGAGGTCGTAGCTTTCAAGCATGGCGGCGTCGCCGATGTCGTAGGCGATCACCGTGCGGGCGCCATGCCGGTAGAGTCCGCGGTAGCGGCTCCAGGTGCGGGGCAACGGCCCGAAGCGCCGGCCGTCGAGCCCGCGCACGCGGAGGTCCGCGAAATCGCCGGTCGCGGGATTCGCCCAGCCGGGACCGTCGGCGGTCTCGGCGACGAGTGCGCCGATGGTGCGCGGGCGCACGACGTGGCGGCCGTCGAAGTTGATGCCGTGCCAGTCGATGAAGCCAGCGCCGCTCCACGCCCCCGCGAAACGCAGCGTGTCGTGCTCGAAGGCGGCCCAGACTTTCCCGGCGGCGACGCCGCCCTCGCCGGGATCGAGGCGGACGGCGATGGCTTTGTAGGCAAGATTGGCGTCCGGTGCGACGAAGTCGGCCGGGCTCCCGGCGGGAGGCTTCACGGCGGCGCGCGCGGGCGACATGATCTCGAACGTGCCGATGAGGAGGTTGCCGTAATCCATCTCGCGCCACGGCTCGCGTTTGACCGGGGCGGGGCCGCGGCCCTTTCCTTTCGGGAGGCTGGCGAGATAGTCGTCGGTGACATCGAACCACTGGCTGCGGTTGTGCTCCCGCAGATAGGTTTCGCGGATGTAGTGGATGACGTCGTATTTCTCCTGCGGCACGAGCTGGAGCTGCGGGACCATCAGCCGCCAGCCGCGCGTGAGCGTGCGATACATCGTGTGGGGATCGCCGCCGTGCTGGAATTTTCCCGAACCGAAACGCAGCGCGGCGGGGAGCGAGCCGGCGGTATTCATATCGCCATGACAGCTCTGGCACGCCTGCCGGTAAATCTCGCCGCCGCGCGTGAGCGCCGCGCGGTTGGCGCCACGGATGAAGCCGGCGTGGTCGATGTCCTTTTCGTAGTCGGGCAGCGCCGATTCCGGGAGCAGGGGCTCGCCCGGCGGCAGCGCGGGCTCCGTCTGGGCACGAAGACTTACGACAGCGCCGAGACACAGGGCCAGGCCGAGAGCGGGCCAGCGGGGTAACGTCATACCGTCGGATTCCGGCACGCCCGGGGGCGGCAGGCGAGCCTCAGAAATCGCGAACGCACAAAATTGGGTTGGCGGAAACGTTCCGTGGAACGAGCGGCATGGGGCACGATTGATCCGCGGGCGCGCCCTCGGCGGCCACGCGGTCGCGCCGGAGCCCCACGCGTAGAACCCCCGCCGGCGTAATTCCTCAACGCGCAGTCGTGCGAGGCGATCCCGGCGTCTTCCGATGCAGGGACGGTTTTCCCGATTTCTGGAACGACCCCTGCAGCCGCCGGAACTCCCGCGGCGATAATCCCACGTGCCGCCGGAACAGCTTCGAGAAGTGATACGGATCTGCGATCCCCACCGCTTTGCCGACTTGGGAAACGGGTTGCGTCGTGCTCAATAACAGTTCGCGCGCCTCGCGCAGTTGGCGCGCGACAATATAGCCCTTCGCCGAAACGCCGAGGTGGCGCCGGAAGAGTTTCAACACGTGCGAGCGACTCCGACTTATGATGCCGGCCAGGTCGCGAATCGAGGGCCCGAGTTGAAACCCCCTCTCGATATGCAGCAGCAGACGATTCAGTTCTTCCGGGTGCTCCGCCCCCTGCACCACGCTCGCCTCGGCCACGCGCAAGAGCTCGCTCACCAGTAATACACCGAGCGCCCGACCTTCGATTTCCTCCCGGCGCGAATGAAGATACCAGCGCACCGCGTAGTCGATCAGACGCCCCAGCGGCTCCTCGAACTGCGTCCGCAGCCGAATCACTCCCCGCCCCACCGGCCACGGCCGGTCGCGGCGGTGGGGTGAATCGAAGTCTCGCTCGCCCAGCTCATGCGGCACATTCGCGCGCCACGGTGAACGCGGTCTATACCACGGCACGAGATGCACGTGCGCGGTGAACATCGGTTCGCGCTCCGAGGGCAGGTAGGTGATCCGCCGGCCCCAGGGCAGCACGTAGAGATCGTGAGGCGCCAACGCATAGCGCACCCCGTCGACCTCGAATTCACCCCGCCCGCTCTTGCACCAGAACAACGCCCGGCTCTGCACGCAGCCATTCGTGAAACGCTGGTGCGCGGCAAATTGGAAAAAGCCCGCGCGACACAACGCCGGCGAATCGAGCGCACCGTCCCCGGGATCCTCGCGTCGCACTGAAGAGCGGCTCATTGGGCGGCATTAGAACAAATTCTTGCCGCATCGTCCATCCTCCACGCCTTGCGACCGCCGCTTCGATCAGCGACGACCACGCCACGGGGGCGCACCGCAACGGAATACGAGCCGGATGCAAAAGGACATGAATATCCCCTCCCGTGCATTGTGACCTCGAAGGCGGGCTGGTATCCTATCCCCGCTTTCAAGTGCCAGCGCGGGACCAGCCCACGGCCTCCCGCTTTTGCCGCCCACCCCACTTCGCGCGTCCACCCTCTACGCAAACTCATGCCTATCCCGTCCTTTTCTTCCGCTTCCCGGCGAAGCAGCAGCCGCCCGCTCCTGCTCGTGCTGCACGCGTGCCTGCCCGCGCTGCTCGCGGCCCAAGCCGTGGCTCCGGCTGCCCCAAAAGCCGCCGACGGTGCAATCGTGCTCTCCCCTTTCGTCGTCGATACCTCGCAGGACACCGGCTACTTCGCGTCGAGCACGCTCGCCGCGAGCCGGCTCAAGACCGACCTCAAGGACATCGCCTCGTCCGTCAGCGTCCTCACCGAGGAGTTCATGAACGATCTCGCCGCCAACGATGTCGCCACGGCACTGGCCTTCGTCTCCGGCGCCGAAAACGACTCCACCTACCACCAGGAGTCCGTCGCCAGCCTCGGCGGTGCCAACGGCTACATCGGCGGCGATTTCGGCGACAACAACAACCGCTCCGGCGAGATTCGCGTCCGCGGCCTCGGGCGCGCCACCACCACGATCAATTACATCGAGGTCCTCGGGTCCACCGATCGTTATAACACCGACCGCAGCGAATTCCTCCGCGGTGCCAATTCCATCCTCTTCGGTCTCGCCGAGCCCGCCGGCCTCGTCAACTCCTCCACCAAAGTCGCCCAGCTGCGGCGCAACTTTGCCCGGCTCGAGACGAAGTTTGATCAGTTCGGTTCCAAGCGCTTCGTCTTCGATGGCAACCGCACGCTCATCCCGGGGAAACTCGCCGTGCGCGGCGTCCTCCTCGACAACGATCAGCAATACAAGGTCAAGACCGCCCACCAGCAGGACCAGCGCTATTTCGGCACCGTCACGTATCAGCCTTTCCAGCACACCACGGTTCGCGCCTACGCCGAGCGCGTGAATGCCAACGGCCGCCGGCCCAATTTCCGCACCGTCCAGGACAACGTCTCCGAATGGCTCGGCGCCTACAATCGTTACGCCCCCCAGCTGACGCCCGCACAGATCGCGCAGGCGTTCTATTGGGATCCCGTCGCTCCCAGCGCCAACGGCATCGCCCCCGATTCCATCGTTACGCTCGCCAGCGGCTCCACCGTCAACCTCGGGCTCATCCGTCGCCCCCTCGACACGCTGGCCACCGCCACCGCGCTCTTTTACAGCCCCGGCCAGTGGCAGAGCCCCCTCGATAATCTCGTCACGATCACCTCCAACCGCACCGTGACGGGCGGCGCCGTCAACCCCGCCACCGCCCGCAGCCAGTTTGCCCGCAGCGGCGCGGCCCGCGAGAACAGCGCGCTCTTCAGCGCCGATCCCCAGGTCACGAACTCCAGCATCTTCCCCTACCAGACGGTCGAGATTGGCGCCCTCCCCGGCAACTACCGCTGGGAGGACGACGACAAGGTTTTCCTCACCGTCGATCAACGCCTCGCCGAAGACCTCTACGTGTCCGCGAGTTTCCAATACGAGACGCGCACGCAGGAGCAGTATTTCGCAACGCTCACGCAGACCAATCAGATCTCCGTCGACATCAACCAGCGGCTCCCCGACGGCCGCATGAACCCCAATTTCCTCCGCCCGTTCATCTACGGCCGCAACCTCGGCGAATACTCGGACGCCACCGCCCGTAATCTTGTCGTTCAGGCCAACTACGATTTCGACTTCGCCCGGAAGCTCCCGCGCTTCGGCTGGCTCGGCTCGCACCGGCTCACGTCCGTCTACACCGCCGCCAAGGTCGACCGCCTCGGCTACCGCTGGCATTACATGGTCGACAACGACATCCCCGGCGCGCTGACCGCCGCCAGCATCAACGCCGCGGCGAGCCAGCGTTGGGCGATGCAGCTGTGGTATGTCGGCGATCCCGTGCAGGTCGGTGACACCGGTCTGCGCTTCACCGGTTTTCCCTCGGATACGGCCACGCACTGGAACCGTTCCTACGACTATCGCTTCTTCAACAACACCGCCACGCCCGCCCCCGGCGTCTGGCAAAACGCCCCCGCGCAGGCCCACCTCGGCCGCCAGCTCGTCGGCGGCGGCCGCACCTACACGATCCAGCGCAACGACGGCCTCGGTGTTTCCCTCCAGAGCTTCTTCTGGAAGCGCCGGATCGTGACGCTCCTCGGCTGGCGCGAGGACAAGGTCGACAGCACCCAGGGTGTGCTTCGCCCCGTATCCGAATTTCCATTTCCAATTACCGCAGGCGCCAATCGCTCCGACTACCTCTCCGGCGGCAGCAACTTCACCAACCAGGCGACCACCGGAACGCAGGGCCTCGTCTTCAAGCTCAACGAAAAGCTCCGCGTCTTCGCCAATCGCTCGGAAAACTTCGCCGCGACCACGCCGCGCCAGGACAATCTCTATCGCCCCATCGCGCCGCAGAGCGGCGAAACGAAGGACGCCGGCATTGGCCTCTCGCTCTTCGAGGGCCGGCTCGATGTCCGCGCCACGGCCTTCAAGTCCTCCCAGGTCGGCGCGACCAGCGGCACCGGTGTCGCCGGCATCCGTGTCGTCGCGTTCGAGGAGGCCCTCTACAACGCGCTCAACAATGCCGGCCGCGCGGCCGAATACTCCACGATCGACGAGTTCGGCCAACAGACGAACACCGTCTATGTTCGCCCCAACAACGCCGCCAGCACCGAGAACCTCGTCTCCAAGGGCGAATCGATGGAGGTTTCTTTCCGCCCCAATCGCAACTGGGACTTCATCGCCGGCGTCGACCGCCTCGAGAATGTCGCCACCAACGTCGGCCGCGAAGTCGCCGAGTTTCTCGCGATCCGTGCACCGTTCTATAAAAAATATTTCGACCAGGGCCTGCGCCTCGACGGAACAACCACCACGGCATCGTCCACTCGCCTGGTCGATCATTTCGCCAACGTCATTGCGGGCAACTACGTGAACGAGATCCTGAAGGAAGGTATCTCCAACCGCGGCATCTCCGAATACACCGCCCGTCTCGTCGGCCGCTACAAGTTCAACGAAGGCAGACTCAAGGGCCTCACGCTCGGCACCAATCTCCGCTGGGAATCCGGCAAGGTTCTCGGCTACGCGCAAAAGGACACGACCTTCAACTTCGGCGGCCTCGACAACTTCCCCGGCCGGGTCTCGGACACCACGCGCGAGTATCGCGGCGATCCCACGGTCTCCGGCGGCATGTTCGCCAGCTACGGGCGCCGCATCCTCAACGGAAAGGTTAACTGGCGCGTCCAGTTCAACGCGCAGAATTTCTTCGGGGAACAGGGCCTGCGGATTTTCGCCGCGAATCCCGACGGCTCGCCGATCTGGGCGATGGCCCCGGCCCGCACCTATGAACTCTCCAACAGCTTCGAATTCTAAACCGCCGCTCCATGTCTCACCGCTCCTGCTTCGCCGCCACCTTCCTCGGGCTCACGGTCCTCGCCGTCGCGCAATCCACGCCTCCGCCCGCCGCTCCAGGCAGCGAGCAGGTCATCCAGCTCAGTCCCTTCACCGTCTCGACGGCCGGCGATAACGGCTACCGCGCCGCCAACACCCTCTCCGGCTCGCGCCTCGACTCGTCGCTCAAGGACACGCCCGGCGTCCTCGATGTGCTCACGAAGGATTTTCTCGACGACATCGGCGCGACCACGCTCGAGCAGGCGCTCGCGTTCTCTACCAACTTCGCAGAAGACGCCGGCGATTTCGACAGCCAGGGCGTCATCAACACCGTCTTCCCCGGCTCCCAGATCAACGTCAACTTCCGCACCCGCGGCCTCGGCGGCACGATGGCGCGCAACTACCTGCCGACCGATTCCCGCCCCGCGTTCTACACCGTCGAGCGCATCGACAACTCCAGCGGCCCCAACGCCATCCTCTTCGGCCTCGGTAGCGCCGGCGGCGTCGTCAACGTCACGACCAAGCGCGCCAAGCTCAAC